>NZ_JBSGYY010000023.1:0-143286 GCF_053610705.1 Streptomyces sp. NPDC054872
GCGTTGACCAGGACGTCCAGGCCGCCGAGCGCCTCGACGGCGGCGGCGACGCCGGCCCGTACGGAGGCCTGTCAGATGTGTATAAGAGACAGGCGCCGCCCCGCTTCATGTTCCGGAGGTGCGCACGCCGCGGACGCGGCGAAGTCCGGTGCGATACCGGGCCCCTCAAGGGGCGCGGGGAACTGCGCGACCAGCCCCCACCGGCCCGCGGGCATCGCACCCCCTCGCCACCCCGCCCTCCCGAACGACCGCCCCTCCGGGGGCCACGGAGCACCCCCTGAACACCCTCACCGCCGAGATCCTCTCCGTCGGCCTGCTGCTCGCCGTGCTCGCGTTCGCCGTCATACGGCCCAGGAAGTGGCCCGAGGCCGCCGCCGCGCTGCCCGCCGCCGGGATCGTCGTGGGGCTCGGGGCCGTCTCGCCGGAACACGCGCTCGCGGAGGTGGAGAGCCTCCTGCCCGTGGTGGGTTTCCTGGCCGCCGTGCTGGTGCTCGCCCAACTCTGCGCGGACGACGGGCTCTTCGCCGCCGCCGGGGATCTCGTCGCCCGGATCTGCGGCGGACGACCCCGGGCGCTCCTCGGCGGGGTCTTCGGGGTGGCCGCGGCGATCACCGCCGTGCTCAGCCTCGACGCCACCGTCGTCCTGCTCACGCCGGTCGTCTTCGCCACCGCGGCCCGCGTCGGGGCGAGGCCGCGCCCACACGTCTACGCCACCGCGCATCTCGCCAACTCGGCGTCGCTCCTGCTGCCCGTCTCCAACCTCACCAACCTCCTCGCCCTCACCGCCAGTGGTCTCACCTTCACCCGGTTCGCGTTCCTGATGGCATTGCCGTGGCTGGTCGCGATCGGCATCGAATACGTGGCGTTCAGGCGGTACTTCGAGGCCGACCTGGACGCGGGCGCCGAGGAGCCAGAGGAGGTCGAGCTGACTCCCGTACCGGTCTTCACGCTGGTCGTCCTCGGTCTCACCCTCGCCGGCTTCGTCGTCACCTCGCTGGCCGGAGCCGAACCCCTGTGGGCGGCCCTCGCCGGAGCCGCGGTGCTCGCGGTCCGCGCGCTGCTGCGACGCCGTACGAGCGCCACCGCACTCGTCCGCTCCGCGAGCCCGCTCTTCTGCCTGTTCGTGCTGGCGCTCGGCATCGTCGTCAAGGCGGTCGTCGACAACGGCCTCGGATCCGGGATCGAGTGGATCCTGCCGGACGGCGCCTCGCTGCCCGCCCTGCTCGCGATCGCGGGCCTCGCCGCCGTGCTCGCCAACCTCATCAACAACCTGCCCGCGATCCTCGCCCTGCTGCCCGCCGTCGCCCCCGCGGGCCCGGGACCCGTCCTGGCCGCCCTGATCGGCGTCAACATCGGCCCGAACCTGACGTACGTCGGCTCGCTCGCCACCCTGCTGTGGCGCCGCATCCTGCACGACCACGGCACGGACGCCGACCTGCGGACGTTCACCCTGCTCGGCGTGATGACCGTGCCCCTCACGCTCGCGGCATCGACCCTCGCGCTGTGGGCCGGGCTGCTGATCGGCTGACCGCGCCGGGCCACCCGTACTCAAGCGGCTCCGTTCACGTCGACTTCGTCCCCAAGTCTTCACACGGATACCGGACTTCACTAGCGTCCCGCCGAGTAGGTCAATGGATCAGCGGAGAACCATTGGCCGTCGACTGGAGGTCGTTACGTGTCCCCCGAGATTTCCCGCAGGCGACTGATGGCGGTCGGCGGTGGCGCGGTCGGCGCCGCCGCCGTCGGATCCTTCCTGCCGCCGTCGTTGCAGCTGGCACTGGCGCAGGACCGGCACAAACCCGGCAGCGGCGGGCTCGACTCGATCGAGCACGTCGTCATCCTGATGCAGGAGAACCGGTCCTTCGACCACTACTTCGGCGCCCTGCGCGGCGTACGCGGCTTCGGCGACCGCAACGCCATCCGGCTCCCGAGCGGCACGTCCGTGTTCGAGCAGCCGGGCGCGCTGCGCACCGTCATGCCCTTCCCGGTCCGCGAGGCCGCCGCGGTGCAGAAGAAGGACCTGCAGTACATCGGCGCCCTCGACCACTCCTGGAGCGGCGGCGCCAAGGCCTGGCACGACGGCTGGTCGGACGGCTGGATCACCGCCAAGACCGCGGCGACGATGGCGTACTACACGCGCGACGACATCCCGCTGCACTACGAACTCGCCGACACCTTCACCGTCTGCGACGCCTACCACTCGTCCGTCCACACCTCCACGAGCCCCAACCGCAACCACCTGTGGAGCGGCAAGACGGGCTACGAGGCGAACGGCAAGCGCGCCGTCGGCAACGACGCGTACGACGAGGGCAAGCACCCCGGTTACGACTGGGGGACGTACGCCGAGCGCCTGGAGAAGGCGGGCGTGAGCTGGCAGACGTACACGGAGTGGGAGAACTTCACCGACAACCAGATCGAGTTCTTCACCACCTTCAAGGCCATCGCCCGCAAGGTCCTCGCCAAGACCGGCCTCACCTTCATGGAGGCCTTCTACGCCAAGGTGCGCGACGCCAAGGACGAGGCCGAGCGCGCGAAGCTGCTCGCCACCCTGGAGGAGGGCGTCGCCACCCTCACCAAGGCGGAGAAGTCGCTGTTCGAGCGCGGCCTGCGGCGCGTGCCCACCGGCAAGCTCGCCGAGGAGTTCGCCAAGGACGTCGCCGGCGGCAAGCTGGCCAAGGTCAGCTACCTGGTGCCCTCCGCCCTCGACTCCGAGCACCCCAGCGTCTCCTCGCCGATCCACAGCGCGACCATCGTCTACAAGGTCCTCGACGCCCTCGCCTCGCACCCCGAGGTCTGGCGGCGCACCGCCGTCTTCATCAACTACGACGAGAACGACGGCTTCTTCGACCACGTCCCGCCGCCGGTGCCCGGCACCGACTCGCCCGAGGACCAGGAGGAGCGCTGGGAGGGGAAGCCGACCGGCCTCGGCGTGCGCGTCCCCATGCTCGTCGTCTCGCCCTGGACAGTCGGCGGCTACGTCACGTCCGAGGTCTTCGACCACACCTCCGTCGTGCGCTTCCTGGAGAAGTGGACCGGCGTCCGGGAACCCAACATCAGCGCCTGGCGCCGCAAGGTCACCGGCGACCTCACCGGCGCCTTCGACTTCCGGCGCGGCCACCGGCAGCCCGAGGTCGAGCAGCCCGGCGCCATCCCGGAGTTCAGCGGCCGCTGGTCCCCGCAGCCGCCCCTGAAGCAGTCCATGCCGGTCCAGGAACCGGGCAGCCGCCGCGCCCGCCCGCTGCCCTACCAGCCGGACGCGTACGTGAAGCAGGGGCGCGACGGCGCCCTCTCCGTACAGTTGCGCAACGGCGGCCGCTCCAGCGCGCACTTCGCGCTCTATCCGTACGCAGGCGAGTTCGCGGTCCCGCAGCACCAGGACGTCGTGCGCGAGGGTTCCTGGACGGTGCCGGTGGCCAAGGACGCGTACGCCTTCACGATCACGGGGCCGAACGGCTTCCGGCGTGAGTTCGCGGGCGGCAAGGACGGCGGCGCGCAGCTCGCCTCGGCGATCACCCGCCGCGAGCTCCACGTGACCCTGGCCAACCGCGGCCGCAAGGAGCTCCTCTTCACGGTCAAGCCGCTCGGATACGTGGACGAGGGCGACATCAGGAAGCGGACCAGGGTCGTCCGTGTGAAGGCGGGCAGCAGCCGCACGATCGCCTGGCGGACGGACGACGAGCACGGCTGGTACGACTTCCAGGTCACGACCGCGGGCGAGCCCGTCTTCCGGCGCCGTCTGATGGGGCACATAGAGAACGGACGCGCGAGCGTATCGGGCTGAAGCCCCGGTTCTCCCAGGGTGTGCGAGGTCCCGGTGGGGCCTCGCACACCTTTTGTGCTCTTGTGAGGAAAGCCACGAACCGGACCGACGATCTCCAGATCCTGTCAAAGTGTCCCTGGCGCACATGTCGTCGCTCATGCGTTCTTTGCGGGCTGTTCAGTGCATTCACGACTGTTCCCGATAAAGACCCACGAACCATCCCAGGGAGCCGGTCAGTGGCAGCACTCGCACGGTGGTGTGTGAAGCACCGCCTCCTCGCAGTACTGCTCTGGCTCATCGCCCTCTCGGGGGCCGCGAGCGCCGCGGCGCTCGCCGGATCCGCGTACTCCAACGACTACGAGGTGCCGGGCACCGAATCCGGCCGTGCGACCGAGCTCCTGAACGAGGGCTTCGAGGGTCTCGGTGGCGACAGCAACACCGTCGTCTGGCGGACCGAGGCCGGCACGACGGTGCGCGCCGCCGACATCGAGCAGACGATGACCGACACCCTCGACACGATCGAGAAGATGCCGGCCGTGGCCTCCGTCAGCAGTCCGTACGCGGAGCGCGGCGCCGCACAGATCAGTGACGACGCGCGCATCGCGTACGCCACCGTCACCTTCCACGAGCAGGCCGACGCCATCGACAAGGCGGACGCGCAGGCCCTCGTCGACACCGCGAAGGCCGCCGATTCCGACAGCCTGGACGTCCAGCTCGGCGGCAGCGCCGTCGCCCTCACCGAGTCCAAGAGCGCGCAGACCGCCGAGATCGTCGGGGTCGCCGTCGCCGCCGTGGTGCTCTTCCTCGCCTTCGGCTCGCTCGCCGCCTCGATCCTGCCCATCGCCACAGCGCTGGTGTCCGTCGGCACGGCCTACGCGGGCATCGTGCTCCTCGGGCACGTCATGACCGTCGCCGACTTCGCCCCGATGCTGGGCACCCTGATCGGGCTCGGCGTCGGCATCGACTACGCGCTGTTCATCGTGACCCGCCACCGCAAAGGCCTCAAACAGGGCCTTCCGGTGGCCGTCGCCGCCGAGCGCGCGGTCGCCACCACCGGGCGCGCGGTCGTCTTCGCGGGCGCCACCGTGTGCATCGCGCTGCTCGGCATGCTCATCCTGCGGCTCAGCTTCCTGGGCGGCGTCGCGATCGCGGGATCGCTGACCGTGCTCCTCACGGTCGCCGCGTCGGTGACCCTGCTGCCCGCGCTCCTGTCCTGGATCGGACCGCGCGCGCTGAGCCGCCGCGAACGGCGCGCCCTCGCCGAACACGGCCCGGCCCCGGAGCTGCCCACCGGGCTCGCCGCCCGCTGGTCCGCCTTCGTGGAACGGCACCCGAAGCTGCTCGGCGGCGTCGCCGTCGCCGTGATGGCGCTGCTCGCCCTGCCCACGCTCTCCCTCCACCTGGGCACATCCGACCAGGGCAACAACCCGGCGTCGGCCACCACCCGGCAGGCCTACGACCTGCTCGCGGACGGCTTCGGCCCCGGCGTGAACGGCCCCCTCACACTCGTCACGGACGTCGACGGAGCGGGTGACCGGCTCGCCCTCACCAACCTCGGCGACACACTCGAATCGACCCAGGGCGTCGCCTCCGTCAGCCCCGTCACGTACGGCGCCGACGGCACGGTCGCCCACGTCACCGTCCTACCGGACTCGTCCCCCCAGTCGCAGCGGACCAGCGATCTCGTCGACCGGCTGCGCGACGACGTGATCCCGCGGGCCGAGGCCGACACCTCGCTCGATCTTCAGGTCGGCGGCGTCACGGCGAGCTACGACGACTTCGCGGAGATCATCGTCGGCAAGCTGCCGCTCTTCGTGGGCGTGGTCATCGGCCTCGGCTGTGTCCTGCTCCTTCTCGCCTTCCGGTCCATCGGCATCCCCCTGAAGGCCGCCGCGATGAACGTGGCGGCGGTGGCGTCCGCCTTCGGGGTCGTCGTCGCGATCTTCCAGTGGGGCTGGGGGAGCGAGCTGCTCGGTCTCGGCTCGGCCGGACCGATCGAACCCTTCCTGCCCGTGATCATGGTGTCGGTCCTCTTCGGACTCTCGATGGACTACCAGGTCTTCCTCGTCAGCCGGATGTACGAGGAGTGGCTGGAGACCGGTGACAACCGGCGGGCCGTCCGCGTCGGCCTCGCCGAGACGAGCCGCGTGATCAACTCGGCGGCGGTCATCATGATCTCGGTCTTCCTCGCCTTCGTCCTGAGCGGCGACCGGGTCATCGCGATGTTCGGCATCGGCCTCGCCGCCGCGGTCGCACTCGACGCCTTCGTCCTGCGCACGCTGCTCGTGCCCGCCCTGATGCACATGCTGGGCGGCGCCAACTGGTGGCTGCCGCGCGGCCTCGACCGCCTGCTGCCGCGCATCAGCATCGAGCCCCCGGAATGTCGGTCGAGAACGGCCGTCGTCAGTGCGAGGATCCCGGGACAACGGGACACGCACGACGACCCGGCCGGGGCGCCGGACGGACTGGAGGAGCGGGATGTTCGCGATATCGCTGGGCGAGGGCGCTGAGCTGCGGCCCATCGAGCCGTGGCAGGCGGAGGAGTTCCTCGCGCACGTCGAGCGCGCACGGGAGTACGCGGGGCCGTGGGTGCCCCTGACCGTGCGGACGAAGGACCTCGCGTCGGCCCGGGAGCTGCTCCAGATGTTCGCCGACCGGCAGGCCGCCGACACGGGCCGCCTGTACGGCATCTGGCTGGACGGCACGCTCGTCGGGGGAGTGCTCTTCCGGATCTTCGACACGGCCATGGAGAGCTGCGAGGTGGGCGTCTGGCTCGAGCCTTCGGCCGCCGGGCGCGGTCTGATCACCAGGGCGAGCCGGGTCCTCATCGACTGGGCCGTGGACGAGCGCGGCATGCACCGCGTGGAGTGGCTCGTGTCCACGGCGAACGGCCCCAGCATCGCGGTGGCCAAGCGGCTCGGGATGACCAAGGACGGGGTCCTTCGGGAGTGCTTCCCCTGGCAGGGGGTGCGGCACGACATGGAGGTGTGGTCGGTGCTCGCGCCGGAGTGGCGCAAGGCGCGTGAGCCCGTGGACACCACGGATTCGGCTCGTTAAGAAACCTCTCAGACTCCGTCCGTACGGTGCGGTGCATGGGAACTAAGACACAGGACGAGATCGCGGCCGAGGCGGCCGCGAAGCCCGCAGAGCCGGAGGCCGTGGACACCACGGACGCCAAGGGCGCTGTCACGGTGGAGAAGACCGCCGACGGCGAGGTTCCGGTCGAGGACGGCGTCGAGGACGATGACGCCGATGAGCTCGTCGTGGTGGAAGAGGTCGCTCCGGCCAAGTCCACCGGCGTGTTCCAGGGCGCCGCGGCCGTCGTCGCCGCCGCTCTCGGCGTGATCGGCCTGTCCGGCGGCTGGCTCGGCACGGTCGCCGCGGCGCGCTCGAACATCGTCGGGCAGCTCGAGACCAAGCAGTCGGCGAGCGTCGCCGACCAGATCCAGGCCCTGTACGGCGACTCCTGGCAGGTCACGGCGCTGATCGCCGGCGCCTTCGCGCTCGCCGCGCTGGTCGTCGGGTTCGTCGTCCTGGTCAGGCCCGCGTTCGGTGCGCCCGACCAGGTGCAGGCGCCGTGGATCAAGTCGGTCGCGTGGGCGGGTGTCGCCCTGGGCGTCATCGGCCTGCTGCTGGCCATCGCCAAGTACTCGGACCTGATCTACGGGCTGCCGTCGGCCAGTTGACGGCAGCGCAGTACGTACGAACGCCGGTGGGGCTGAGGATTCAGCCCTACCGGCGTTTTCGGCTCAGGGCACCCTGAGCCGTGGTGGGGCAAGGCCCTAAGGCACCCTCACACCCCCCTAAGGCCCCCCACCCCCTCAAGATGCGGCACTCTCCCGATGTGCCGCCTCTCCCTGGCAGACGAAAGTAAAGGCATCGCAGAACGGGAGCCGCGAACAGCGACTCACGGACCGCGAGGCCGGAAACCGAAGTCAGAGGTCGACGTCGGACCTCGAAGCCAGAAGCCAGGGAGTTCTCATGTTCGAGTACGAAATGCACCAGCTGCGCGCCGCCGACCTCGTCCGCGAGGCCGAACGCCGCCGCCTCCTGCGGGAGGCCCGCGAGGCCAAGGCGGCGGCCCGCGCCGCCCGCCGCTCCGCCCGTCACGGAACCGAGGGGCGGGTGAGCGCGGCCCAGTGGAGGAGCCGCTTCTCCCGGGCCGCGTGATGCGGCCGGCAGCGGCGGCCGGAGGGGCGACCGGCCCGGCGACCGGAGCGTCACCGGGAGCCGCGTCCGCCGCGGCGGTTTCTGCCCTCGGGATATCCGCTGCCACCGAGCACTCACCCTGTGCGATGCTCACCGCTGTGGAGACCAGGTCCGTAAGCCCCGTGTTCGTCGGCCGTTCCGACGAACTGGGCGTACTGAAAGACGCACTCGCCCGTGCCAAGGGGACGACCCCCGGCACGGGCGAGCCGCAGGCTTTGCTGCTCGGCGGCGAGGCCGGCGTCGGCAAGACCCGCCTCATCGAGGAGTTCACCGCGGCGGCCCGCGCCGAAGGCGCCGTCGTCGCCCTCGGCGGCTGCGTCGAGATCGGCGCGGACGGCCTGCCCTTCGCCCCCTTCTCCAGCGCCCTGCGCTCCCTGCGCCGCCAGCTCCCCGACGAGGTGGACGCCGCTGCCGCCGACCAGGAGGGCGAGCTCGCCCGGCTCCTGCCCGAACTCGGCGAGGCACCGCAGCGCCGCCGGGGCACCGACGCCCAGCACGACGAGGAAGGCATGGCCCGCCTCTTCGAGCTGACCGTCCGCCTCCTGGAGCGCCTGGCCACCGACCGCCCCGTGGTGATCGCCCTGGAAGACCTGCACTGGGCCGACGCCTCCACCCGCCACCTCCTCGCCTACCTCTTCCGCACGCTGCGCAGCGGCCGCCTCGTCGTCGTCGCGACGTACCGTGCCGACGACATCCACCGCCGCCACCCGCTGCGCCCGCTCCTGGCCGAGCTCGACCGTCTGCGCACGGTGCGGCGCATCGAACTGTCCCGCTTCAGCAAGGGCGAGGTCGCGCGCCAGATGGCGGGAATCCTCAGCGCCGAGCCCGCGCAGTCCCTGGTGGACGACATCTTCGACCGCTCGGACGGCAACGCCTTCTTCGTCGAGGAACTCGCGGTCGCCTCGCACGGCGGCAGCTGCGCGAGCCTCACGGACTCCCTGCGCGATCTCCTGCTCGTACGTGTCGAGGAACTGCCCGAGGACAGCCAGCGCGTGGCCAGGATCGTCGCCGAGGGCGGCTCGACCGTCGAGTACCCGCTGCTCGCCGCCGTCGCGGGGCTCGCGGAGGACGACCTGATCGAGGCGCTGCGGGCCGCCGTCGGCGCCAACATCCTGCTGCCGTCACCCGACGGCGACGGCTACCGCTTCCGGCACTCCCTGGTGCGTGAGGCCGTGGGCGACGACCTGCTGCCCGGTGAGCGCTCCCGGATCAGCCGCCGCTTCGCCACGGTCCTGGAGGCCGACCCCTCACTCGTCGCCGCCGACCAGCGCGCCGCCCGCCTCGCCAGCTACTGGTACCACGCACACGACGCGGCGAAGGCACTCCCCGCGGTCCTGCGGGCCTCCGTCGAGGCCCGCCGCCGCTACGCGTACTCCGAGCAACTGCGGCTCCTGGAACGGGCGATGGAGCTGTGGGACGACGCCCCCGAGGACATACGCCTCGCACTGCGCCCGCTCGACTACGCCGAGGTCTATCCTCCCTGCGGCTGCGACCCCGCCACGACCCCCCTGCGCTACCTCGACCTCATGGCGGAGGCCGCCGTCGCGGGCCGCCTCTGCGGGGAGCGGGAACGCGCTCTCAAGATCACCAAGCGTGCGCTGCGGCTCCTCGAGGACGAGCAGGACCCCCTGCGCGCCGCCTGGTTCTGGATCCAGCGCTCCCGGCTCACCTCGACGCTCGCCCGCGGCGACGGCTGGGCCGAGATCGCCACCGCGCAGGACCTGGTCCGCGGCCTCCCGCCGTCCGAGGTGCACGCCGAGGTCCTCACCAACGTCGCCTCCTGGGGCATGCTCCACAACCCCGGTGCACAGACCCTGGCCGCGGCCCAACGCGCCGTCGAATACGCCCGGATGGTCAAGGCCGAGGAGATCGAACTCAACGCCCGGCTCATCCTCGGCGGCCTCATGGTCGACGCGGGCGACGTCGAGGACGGGCTCGCCGAGATGTACGCGGTGCGGGACCGCTGCATGGCGCCGCCCGGCCTCGTCTCCCGCATCCCGCACATCCACGTCAACCTGCCGTCCGTGCTCGAAGGCGCGGGCCGCTACCTTGAATCCCTGCAGGTCAGCGACCAGGGCCTCGCGCTCTGCCGGAAATACGGCCTCACGGACACCGAGAGCTGGGTCCAGGTCAACAAGGCGGAGACCCTTGTCTCGCTGGGCCGTTGGGACGAGGCGGTCGAAGCGTCCGAAGCGGCCCGCCGCGGTGCGCTCAGCGTCAAGCCGCGGGGCGGCGCGGCCCTGCAGCTCGCCTCCGTCGCGCTCGGCCGCGGTGACATGGCCGAAGCCGCCGCCCAACTGGCCACGGCCCGCGCCCACTACGGCTCGCACGACCTCATGCCGCAGTACTCCCTGCCCATGGTCACCGCCGCCATCGGCATCGCGGCCGCCGACCCCGACCGCGCGGCCGGTGTCGCCGCTGCCCGCGCCGAACTCGAACGGGCCATGGCCGCCGGCTTCCCGCCCGGAACCCAGCGCTACACCTGGCTCGCGCTGCTCGCCGCCGCCACCTCGGAGGCCGATACGCGCGGCCTGCCCGCCGCCGAGCCCGGCCGGGCCGAGGCCATCGACAGCATCCGCCGGATCGCCAAGAACCTGCCCTCACCCGTGCCGGTCTGGGTCGCGCACGAAAAGTGGGTACGCGCGGAACTCCTGCGCGCCGAGGACCGCGACACCCCCGACGACTGGTCCGCCACGGTCACCGCGTTCGAACCCCTCGGCCGCCCCTACGACGTGGCCCGGGTCCGCCTCCGTCTCGCCGAGTCCCTCCTCGCGACCACCGCGGGGACGGGCACCGAAGCGGATCGCGAGCGTGCCGCCGGGCTGCTGCGACAGGCCCTGAAGACCGCCGAGGGGCTGCGGGCCCGGCCCCTCGCCGACTCCGTCGCCGGGCTCGCCCAGCGTGCCCGCCTCGTCCTGAACGACGACGACCACCACACCGCGAACCCCCACCTCACGCCGGTCGACCCCGCCGAGGCGCTCGGCCTCACCAGCCGGGAGCGTGACGTGCTCCGCCGCGTCGCCGCGGGCCGCAGCAACCGGCAGATCGCCGAGGAGCTCTTCATCTCCCCGAAGACGGCGAGCGTCCACGTCTCCAACATCCTCGCCAAGCTGGGCGTCGCGGGCCGGGGCGAGGCGGCGGCCCTGGCCCACCGCCTGCGCCTGTTCCCCGCGGAACGCGCACAGTCCACGGGCTGACCTGCGCTTTTCCGTCCCCGACGGGTTTCGCGGGCGCTCGCTTACGCTGGAGGGAGGAACCCGGCCGCCAGGAGGCGCAGTGTTCAACCCGATCGAGCTTTTCCAGCCCGGCCGCAAACACACGGACGACGAGCAGAAGCGGCTGGAGCTGAGCCGGGTCGACGTGGCCGACGGCGACCCGAGCCGCGGCCCCATAGACCTGACCTCCGGCAAGGTGGTCGTCAGGGTGCCCCAGCAGCCGACCGACGGACCGACCGAGGGACCGGCCGAAGCAGCCGTTCCCGCCGACGCCGCCGACACGCCCCCGGACACCGGGCACGTGCGTTAGTCCTACTTCACCGTCACCTCGAGAATCTTGTCGTCCCCCTTCTCCGGGGTGCCCCGGGAATCCGTCTCGTTCGTCACCAGCCACAGCTTGTCCTTGCCGGCGGCGACGACCGTGCGCAGACGGCCGTGCTTGCCCTCCAGGAAGGACTGGGGCTCCACGGTGCCGGCCTCCACGCCGCGCACCGGGATGCGCCAGAGGCGCTCGCCGCGCAGGCCCGCCATCCAGACCGACCCCTCGGCGTACGCGATACCGCTGGGGGAGGCGTCCGAGGTCTTCCACTGGGCCACCGGGTCGTTGTAGCCCTCCTCGTCGCCCTTGCCCTCGATCTCCGGCCAGCCGTAGTTGTCGCCCGCCTTGATCTCGTTCAGCTCGTCCCAGGTGTCCTGGCCGAACTCCGCGGCCCAGAGCCGCTTCTCCTCGTCCCAGGCCAGTCCCTGCACGTTCCGGTGGCCGTACGAGTAGACGGGGGAGTCGTCGAAGGGGTTGCCGGGGGCCGGGTCGCCGTCCGCGGTCAGGCGCAGGATCTTGCCGCCCAGCGACTTCTTGTCCTGCGCCAGGCCGGTGTCACCTGTCTCGCCCGTACCCGCGTACAGCATCTTGTCCGGGCCGAAGGCGATCCGGCCGCCGTTGTGGACCACGCCCTTGGGGATGCCCTTAAAAACCGTGTCGGGCGCGCCCAGTTGTTGGCCGGACGGCTTCTTCTCGTCGTACAGCATGCGGCTGATGCGGTTGTCCGACTCGGTGGTGAAGTACGCGTAGACCATGTGATCCGACGCGTACGAGGGAGAGACGGCCAGGCCCATCAGGCCGCCCTCACCCGCGGGGGAGACGCCGGGGACCGAGCCCAGCTCTGTCTTCTTGCCCGTCTCGCCGTCGACGCGGGTGATGGTCCCCTCGTCGCGCGAGGACACCAGCAGGTCCCCGCCCGGCAGCGGTGCGAGTCCCCACGGTGACTTCAGGTTCTCGGTGAGTGTCCTGGTGACCGACGCCGAGCCCTTCTTCGGCGGGGCGTCGCCGGCGCGCGGCTTGCCCGAGGGCGTCGCCTCCGCCGACTTCGCGGGGCTCGACGCGGCGCTCTTGCCGTTGTCCGGCGTGTCCGAGCCCCCGGACGAGCAACCGGCCGTGAGCACGAGGGCGGTGGCAGCCAATGCGGCCGTGACAGCAGGTCGTTGCACGATCAGGTTCCCTTCGACGCAGCGCTTCCCCTGTTCATACACCGCTCGGCCCCCAGAGGTTCCCGACCCGGCTCGACCGATCAGCGGACGCCACCGACTCGCGACCGCATTCGACGCACGGACATCTCCGCGAGGCGGACATCTCCGACGAGCGGACGTCATCGACGAGCGGACGTCACTCCCAGGATCCCATCGCCGACGGCAGTGCCGCGATCTCGGCCAGATCCGCCCCGGTCAGCCGCACCGCCGCCGCCCCCGCGTTCTGCACCGCCCACCGCTCCCGCTTGGCCCCCGGGATCGGCACCACGGCGGGGCCCTGCGCGAGCACCCACGCCAGCGCCACCTGCGCCGGGGTCGCCCCGTGCCGCTCGGCCACCCGGCGCAGGCCCACCACCAGCGGCTGGTTGGCGGCCATCATCTCGGCGGTGAAACGCGGGTGCCGGGCCCGCAGGTCGTCCGGCTCGAAGCCCTGCCCCGGAGTCAGCGTCCCCGTGAGGAAACCGTTCCCCAGCGGCATCGCCGCCAGCAGGCCGACGCCACGCGCCGCGCACCACGGCAGCAGCGTCTCCAGGGCCTCGCGCGACCACACCGAGAGCTCCGCCTCGACCGCGCTGACCGGAAAGACCTGCTGGACGCGCTCCAGCTGCCGGATCGTTCCCTCGTGCAGCCCCCTGCCCTCGCGCCGCGAGGCCCGCGCCCCCACCGCGCACAGCCCCAGCGCCCGCACCTTCCCGGCGGCGACGAGCTCGGCCATCGCGCCCCACGTCTCCTCGACGGGCACCTCGGGATCGGCGCGATGCAGCTGGTACAGGTCGATCGTCTCGGTCTGCAACCGCCGCAGCGACGCGTCGCAGGCCCGCTTCACGTAACCGGGGCGGCCGTTGGCGACGATGTGCTGCTCGCCCACAAGGAGACCGCACTTGGTGGACACGAAGGCCTCGGCCCGCCGCTCCTTCAGGGCCCTGCCCACAAGCAGCTCGTTGGTGAACGGCCCGTACATGTCCGCGGTGTCGAGGAGGGTCGAGCCCTGGTCGAGCGCGGCGTGCACGGTGCGCAGCGACTCCTCGCCCCGCTGCCGTGAGCCGGTGTACGCCCAGCTCATCGGCATGCAGCCGAGACCGACCGCACCCACCTCGAGCGCTGCCGCGCCGATCGTCCTGCGGTCCACCTGGCCGTGCCCTCCCACCTCATGTCCGAGCGGCCCCCAACGTAACCTCTGCCTCCCTCCACGCGGCGTGCGGCCTCCGCGCATTAGCCTCCTGACCATGACGACAGATGTATGGCTCCCCTATGCCGAGGACGAGATCGAAGGCCTGCCCCGGGCGGCCGACGCAGGGATCAACTACCGCTTCTGGGACGGTGGCCCGGACTTCCCCGCGGACCCGGCCGACTGCGCGTTCTACGTGGTGCCCTATCTGAAGGGTCCGGAGATCGCCGTACGGCCGCTGCCGGAGATGACGTCCGTACGCGCCGTACAGACACTCTCCGCGGGCGTCGACCAGATGCGGTCCGGGCTCCGATTCCTCGCGCCCGGCGTGCAGTTGTGCAATGCGAAGGGGGTGCACGAGGCCAGTACGGCAGAGCTGACGCTCGCCCTGGTCCTCGCGTCGCTGCGGGGCATTCCCCGGTTCGTCGAAGGACAGCGGCAGGAGGACTGGCGGTCCGGCTTCTATCCTGCGCTCGCCGACAAGTCGGTGCTCATCGTCGGATACGGGTCGATCGGGTCCGCCATCGAGGACAGGCTCGCCCCCTTCGAGTGCGCGCGGGTGGCGCGCGTCGCGCGCTCTGCCCGTGCCACGGAGCGCGGGCCCGTGCACCCGCTCGCCGAACTGCCGTCGCTGCTGCCCGACGCCGACGTGGTCATCCTCTCCACGCCCCTCACCGACACCACCCGAGGCCTGGTGGGCGCCGACTTCCTGGCCCGCATGAAGGACGGCGCACTGCTCGTGAACGTCGCGCGCGGCCCCGTCGTCGACACCAAGGCGCTCCTGGCCGAACTGGAGAGCGGCCGGATCACCGCCGCCCTCGACGTCACCGAGCCGGAACCGCTGCCCGCAGGTCACCCCCTGTGGCAGGCTCCTGGAGTGCTCATCAGCCCGCATGTGGGCGGATCGACCTCCGCCTTCCAGCCGCGCGCCAAGCGCCTGCTCGCCGCGCAGCTGAGCCGATACGTGGCCGGGGAACCCCTCGGCAACGTCGTCCTGACGACCGAGTAGCCACCAAGCCGCTGTCACTCAGGGACCGTTCGAGCACGCTCCGCACCTGTTTGTGTGCGCCCCGTGTCCACAACACCTCCGACAGTCACGGAGCGTAGAGAAGCTATGTCCCTGAGTGACGAGACTGGTGTATCGTCCCGACAGGGGCTGCGCCGTGGACAGTTCGTCGGCGCCGGGGACGAGACAGCAGACGCGAGGGGGGCGACGGGCGATGGACGGCCAATGGGCGAACCATCCGACGCGGCGAGGCCGCCGACGACGACTCTCGGGCGCACCGGCTCGCCGCCGGACGCGCGGCGGACGCGTGCACGAGCTTCCGGGGCCGATCAGGCGCGGGAGGCGGACGGACACGGGCGCGGCACGGATCAGGGCGGCCCGGTGAGCACCCGCCCGTCACCCGCCACCGCCCTGGAGGGCGGCGGAGGACTGACGGCGCCGATGCCGCCCGGCTCTCCGTTGACCCGGCGACCCGCCTCCGGCGTGAGCCTGGCCTCGCAGATCGCGCTCCTCGTGGTCTGCGGCGGGTATGCCACCGGGGCCGCGTTCGGCTGGGGATCGCCCCGGGCCGCCCTGATCATGGGCGACTTCGGTCTGAGCATCGCGGCGGCGGCCGCCGCGGTCTCCTGCTTCCGCTACTCACGCACCCGCCGCAGCCGTTTTCGACCCGCATGGCTGCTGTTCGCGCTCTCCTCCGCGATGGCGGCCCTGGGCAACGGCGTATGGGGCTGGTACGAGGTCGTGCTGGAGCAGCCGGTGCCGAGCCCCGGCCTCGCCGACCTGTTCTTCCTCTGCTTCGCGCCCCCCGCCATCATCGGCCTGCTCGTGCTCGCCAAGCGCCCGGTGACCAAGGCCGGTTGGGTCTGCCTGTCGCTGGACGCCTGGCTCATCGGCGGCTCACTGCTCACGCTCTCCTGGAGCCTCGCGCTCGCGCACACCGCACAGTTCGAGGGCCAGAGCGTCGCACACGCCGCGCTCTCCCTCGCCTATCCGCTGCTCGACATCGCGCTGGTCAGCATGGTGCTAGCGCTGCACTTCAGACGGTCGTCCGCCAACCGCACGGCGGTGAACACGGCGATCGGCGCCCTCGCGCTGACCGTCATGTGCGACGCGATGTTCACCTCGCCTCTCCTGCACGCCAGTTACCGCTCGGGACAGATGCTGGACGCGGGCTGGTTCGCCGGCTCGCTGCTCCTCGCGTACGCGCCCTGGGCGGTGCCCTGGCACAAGCAGGGGGACGACGCGCAACAGCACGCGCGCGTGCGGCACGACGACCGCCCCAAGGACGCGCGGTCCGCCGCCACCCGGCCCATCGCGGGCTCGTTGGCCGCGCTGACGCCCTATCTGGCCGCCGCCGTCTGCACGTTGGGAATTCTCTACAACGTGCTCAGCGGCCGCAGCGTCGACGAAGTGGTCCTGTTCACCGCGGGCACGGTCGTGCTCGCCCTGGTCGTGCGCCAGGGGATCATGCTCCTCGACAACATCACCCTCACCCAGGAACTGGCCCAGAAGGAGAACCACTTCCGCTCCCTGGTCCAGGGTTCGAGCGACGTCATCATGATCGCCGCACCGAACGGCATACTCCACTACGTCAGCCCGGCCGCCTCAGGGGTCTACGGCCGCGAGGCCGAGGATCTCGTCGGCTCCGAACTGGCCTCGCTCATGCACCCCGAGGACCTGGGCCGCGTGGTCCACGAAGTCCGCAGGTTCCTCACCGCGAACCCAGCCGAAGAGCCCACGACCCGCATCGAGTGCCGCTTCAAGTCCGGCCACGGCGACTGGCTGAACGTGGAGTCCACGGTCAACCGCCACCAGGGCGGACTCCTCTTCAACAGCCGCGACGTCACCGAACGGGTGCGCCTCCAGGCGCAGTTGCAGCACAACGCCGAGCACGACCCCCTCACCGACCTGCCCAACCGCTCCCTGTTCACCCGCCGGGTGGGCCAGGCGCTCACCGGCCGCAGGGTCACCGACCGGGGCACGGCCGTGCTCTTCATCGACCTGGACGGCTTCAAGGCGGTCAACGACACCATCGGCCACCAAGCAGGGGACGAACTCCTCATCCAGGCGGCCCGCCGCCTTCAGGAGGCCGTCAGGTCCGGGGATTGCGCGGCCCGGCTTGGCGGCGACGAATTCGCCGCGCTCATCGTGGGTGACGGCACCCGCGACCAGGCCGCACGCGAGCAGCACATCTACGAACTCGCCGACCGTCTCAGAATCACCCTCTCCCAGCCGTACGCGATCGACGGGAACGACGTACGCGTGGCGGCTTCCATCGGCGTGGCCTTCGCCGAACCCGGCATCGGCGCGGGCGAGCTGCTGCGCAACGCCGACCTCGCGATGTACCGCGCCAAGGCCGCGGGAAAGGGGCGCGTCGAGCTGTACGCACCCCAGATGCAGGCCGACGTCGTACGCAAGGCGGAGCTGGCGACACGGCTGCGCACCGCCCTGCACGACGGCGAGTTCGCGCTGCTCCACCAGCCGGTGGTCTCCCTGGACGACGGCCGCATCACCTCCGTCGCCGCCCAGGCGCGCTGGCGCTCGGCGCAGGGCATCCTCTTCACGCCCGCCGAGTTCCTGCGCGTGGCCGACTCGTCGGACGCCCAGGAGGGCGCCCGCACCGCCGAGCTGGGCCGCTGGATGATCGAGCAGGCCGTGCAGCAGGCCGCCGAGCGCGGCCGTACGGGCCACGCGACGCCCGTCGCGGTCCGCATCAGCGCACGCCGCCTCCTGGACCGCTCCATGCCGCTCGGGTCCATCGAAGCGCTCCTCACGCGGTACGGACTGCCCTCCGGGGCGCTCATCATCGAGCTCGCCGACAGCGACCCGCGTGTGTCGCTCGACGACCTGGAGCGCAGGCTGACCTCCCTGCGCAGGCTCGGCGTACGGATCGCCCTGGACGGCTTCGGGAGCGGCTATGCCGCCATCACCGCGCTGCGACGGCTCCCCGTCGACGTACTGAAGCTGGATCGCAGTCTCATCGAGGGTGTCGTCGAGTCCGCGCGGCTGAACAAGATCACCTCTGGTCTGCTGCGCATCGCCGGCGATCTGGGGCTGTACTCGGTGGCCGACGGTGTCGACCTCCCCGAGCAGGTCATCGCCCTGCGCGCGATGGGCTGCACGCACGGGCAGGGCATGGCGTTCTCCGGGCCGCTCGACGAGTACCGCCTGCGCCGCGCGCTGTCGCTCGGGCAGTTTCCGGTGCCGCACGGCCCCGCCGAGCCCGTGCTCGCGGGCGCCCCGCCAGTGGCGTACGGGGGAGGTGTCGAGTCCTTCGTCCGCTCACATAATGAGACCCCCGTCCCACCTACTTGACAGGCACTGCGTGCCGGGGAGAGGGTCAATGCCATGCGCACCCGAATTCTCGTACTTGGAAAGCGCGTCGGCTGAAGCTGGGACTCACCGGTCCGAACTCCGGAATCCCTGCACCCGCTCCGACGCGCTCCCCTCGCTTGCCTCACGGCACGAGGGGTTTTTTGTTGCACCGGCACCTGCCAAACCCCCGCAAACACCCCGCAAAAACCCTCAGCTTCGAGAAGAGAATGCCGATGACCGAGCAGGCCACCGGGGCCCACCATCCGCAGCCGCGGCCCCGAACCTCAGGACAGCAGTCCGCCCCCGTCGAGCACGTCACGGGTGCGCAGTCCCTCATTCGTTCTCTCGAGGAAGTCGGGGCCGACACGGTATTCGGCATTCCCGGCGGTGCCATCCTTCCCGCGTACGACCCGATGATGGACTCCACCCGCGTCCGTCACGTCCTGGTCCGGCACGAGCAGGGCGCGGGCCACGCGGCCACCGGTTACGCGCAGGCCACCGGCAAGGTCGGGGTGTGCATGGCCACCAGCGGCCCCGGTGCCACGAACCTCGTCACGCCGATCGCCGACGCCCACATGGACTCCGTGCCCATGGTCGCGATCACCGGCCAGGTCGCCTCCAAGGCGATCGGCACGGACGCCTTCCAGGAGGCGGACATCGTCGGCATCACGATGCCGATCACCAAGCACAACTTCCTGGTCACCAAGGCCGAGGACATCCCGGCGACGATCGCGGAGGCCTTCCACATCGCCTCCACGGGCCGCCCGGGACCCGTCCTGGTCGACATCGCCAAGGACGCCCTCCAGGCGCAGACCACCTTCCAGTGGCCGCCCACCCAGGACCTGCCCGGCTACCGCCCGGTGACCAAGCCGCACGCCAAGCAGATCCGCGAGGCCGCCAAGCTCATCACCGCGGCCAAGCGGCCCGTCCTGTACGTCGGCGGCGGCGTCCTGAAGGCCCAGGCCACCGCCGAGCTGAAGGTCCTGGCAGAACTCACCGGAGCGCCCGTCACCACCACACTGATGGCGCTCGGCGCATTCCCCGACAGTCACGAGCTGCACGTGGGAATGCCGGGCATGCACGGAGCGGTCACCGCCGTCACCGCGCTGCAGAAGGCCGACCTGATCGTCGCCCTCGGAGCCCGCTTCGACGACCGCGTCACCGGCAAGCTGGACAGCTTCGCGCCCTTCGCGAAGATCGTCCACGCCGACATCGACCCGGCCGAGATCGGCAAGAACCGCGCCGCCGACGTGCCGATCGTCGGTGACGCCCGCGAGGTCATCGCCGACCTGATCCAGGCGGTCCAGGCCGAGCACACCGCCGGGGTGAAGGGCGACTACACCGCCTGGTGGGCCGACCTCAGCCGCTGGCGCGACACCTACCCCCTCGGCTACACCCAGCCCGAGGACGGTTCGCTCTCCCCGCAGCACGTCATCGAGCGCGTCGGGCAGCTCGCCCCGGCGGACACGATCTTCGCGGCGGGCGTCGGCCAGCACCAGATGTGGGCCGCCCACTTCATCCAGTACGAGAAGCCCGCCACGTGGCTGAACTCGGGCGGCGCCGGAACGATGGGGTACGCGGTCCCGGCCGCGATGGGCGCCAAGGCCGGAGCGCCCGACCGCACGGTCTGGGCGATCGACGGTGACGGCTGCTTCCAGATGACCAATCAGGAACTCACCACCTGCGCCCTGAACAACATCCCGATCAAGGTCGCCATCATCAACAATGGCGCCCTCGGCATGGTCCGCCAGTGGCAGACGCTGTTCTACAACCAGCGCTACTCCAACACCGTGCTGCACGCGGGCCCCGAGGGCGACACTCCGCCCAACAAGGGCACCCGCGTCCCGGACTTCGTGAAGCTGTCGGAGGCGATGGGCTGCGTGGCGCTGCGCTGCGAGCGCCCCGAGGACCTCGACAAGGTCATCGCCGAGGCCAACGCCATCAACGACCGCCCCGTCGTGGTCGACTTCATCGTCCACGAGGACGCCCAGGTGTGGCCGATGGTCGCCGCAGGCACCTCGAACGACGAGGTCATGGCCGCCCGCGGGGTCCGCCCCGACTTCGGCGACAACGAAGACGACTGAGACCGAGAGCGAAAGAGAGACCCAGAGTCATGTCCACCAAGCACACGCTCTCCGTCCTGGTCGAGAACAAGCCCGGTGTCCTCGCACGGATCACCGCCCTGTTCTCCCGCCGCGGCTTCAACATCGACTCCCTGGCCGTGGGCGTCACCGAGCACCCCGACATCTCACGCATCACCATCGTCGTGAACGTCGAGGACCTGCCGCTCGAACAGGTCACCAAACAGCTCAACAAGCTCGTCAACGTCCTGAAGATCGTCGAACTGGAGCCGGCCGGCGCCGTGGCGCGCGAACTGGTCCTCGCCAAGGTCCGCGCCGACAACGAGACGCGCTCCCAGATCGTCGAGATCGTCCAGCTGTTCCGCGCCAAGACCGTGGACGTCTCGCCCGAGGCGGTCACCATCGAGGCCACCGGATCCAGCGACAAGCTGGAGGCGATGCTCAAGATGCTGGAACCCTTCGGCATCAAGGAACTCGTCCAGTCCGGCACCATCGCCATCGGCCGCGGCTCCCGCTCCATCACGGACCGCAGCCTGCGGGCGCTCGACCGTTCGGCCTGAATCAACCGGCACGAGCCGTGGGGCCCGCCCGTATGGCGAGACCTGAAAACTTTCTTCCCCCCGCCCGCCGTACGGTGGGTCGCAACACCAGCACACATAGGAGATTTCCAGTGGCCGAGCTGTTCTACGACGACGACGCCGACCTGTCCATCATCCAGGGCCGCAAGGTCGCGGTCATCGGATACGGCAGCCAGGGCCACGCCCACGCGCTGTCGCTCCGTGACTCGGGTGTCGACGTCCGCGTCGGTCTGCACGAGGGCTCCAAGTCCAAGGCCAAGGCCGAGGAGCAGGGCCTGCGCGTGGTGACTCCCTCGGAGGCCGCCGCCGAGGCCGACGTCATCATGATCCTGGTCCCGGACCCGATCCAGGCCCAGGTCTACGAGGAGTCCATCAAGGACAACCTCAAGGACGGCGACGCGCTGTTCTTCGGTCACGGCCTGAACATCCGCTTCGGCTTCATCAAGGCCCCCGAGGGCGTCGACGTCTGCATGGTCGCCCCCAAGGGCCCGGGCCACCTCGTCCGCCGTCAGTACGAGGAGGGCCGCGGCGTTCCGTGTATCGCGGCCGTCGAGCAGGACGCGACCGGCAACGGCTTCGCGCTGGCTCTCTCGTACGCCAAGGGCATCGGCGGCACGCGTGCGGGCGTCATCAAGACGACCTTCACCGAGGAGACCGAGACCGACCTGTTCGGCGAGCAGGCCGTGCTCTGCGGTGGCACCGCGGCGCTGGTCAAGGCGGGCTTCGAGACGCTGACCGAGGCCGGCTACCAGCCGGAGATCGCGTACTTCGAGTGCCTCCACGAGCTGAAGCTGATCGTGGACCTCATGTACGAGGGCGGCCTGGAGAAGATGCGCTGGTCGATCTCCGAGACCGCCGAGTGGGGCGACTACGTCACCGGCCCCCGCATCATCACGGACGCCACCAAGGCCGAGATGAAGAAGGTCCTGACCGAGATCCAGGACGGCACCTTCGCCAAGCAGTGGATGGACGAGTACCACGGCGGTCTGAAGAAGTACAACGAGTACAAGACCCAGGACGAGAACCACCTCCTGGAGACCACGGGCAAGGAGCTCCGCAAGCTCATGTCGTGGGTGAACGACGAGGCGTAAGCCGCAGGGCGTGAGGGCCGGGACCGCAGTCCCGGCCCTCTCGTCCATCCCCGGAGGGACAGCGGACGATCTCGTTGTCCACCCCGTCCAGCCACGGACGGGTGATCCTTCCACCGAGGCGTAAGACACCCGTCAGTACGCCACTACACTGCTTTCAACAAACGCGTCAGGCCCACAGCGTCGTGCGTCTTCCACGCGGCTGAGCGACACCGAGGAGGGGCAGGCACGTCCCCGAGCCGCCCGGCACGCACTCTCGCCGCACCGGCCAAAGGCCCAAGTAGCTCCGCTACGAGGACCTTCGTCCGGCACGCCGAGAGCACGCACCGAACGACACGGGATCGCACCCGCCCCTCCCCGGTGCCGCTCCCCTCCACCCGCATGCGGCCGTCGGGACGGCCGTCCGCATTGGACTTGTGAGGACTCACGTGAGCACTGCTGCCAACGGCAAACCGGTCGTACTCATCGCTGAAGAGCTGTCGCCCGCCACTGTCGACGCCTTGGGCCCGGACTTCGAGATCCGGCAGTGCAACGGCGCGGACCGCGCCGAGCTGCTGCCCGCCATCGCCGACGTCGACGCGATTCTGGTCCGCTCCGCGACCAAGGTCGACGCCGAGGCCATCGCGGCCGCCAAGAAGCTGAAGGTCGTCGCCCGCGCGGGCGTGGGCCTGGACAACGTGGACGTGTCCGCCGCCACCAAGGCCGGCGTCATGGTGGTGAACGCACCCACCTCGAACATCGTCACCGCAGCCGAGCTCGCCTGTGGCCTGCTCATCGCCACCGCGCGCAACATCCCCCAGGGCAGCCAGGCGCTGAAGGCCGGCGAGTGGAAGCGCTCGAAGTACACGGGCGTCGAGCTCGCAGAGAAGACCCTCGGCGTCGTGGGCCTCGGCCGCATCGGCGCGCTCGTCGCGCAGCGCATGAGCGCCTTCGGCATGAAGGTCGTCGCCTACGACCCGTACGTACAGCCCGCGCGAGCCGCGCAGATGGGCGTCAAGGTCCTCACGCTCGACGAGCTGCTCGAGGTCTCGGACTTCATCACCGTGCACCTGCCCAAGACCCCCGAGACGGTCGGTCTGATCGGCGACGAGGCCCTGCACAAGGTCAAGCCCGCCGTCCGCATCGTGAACGCCGCGCGCGGCGGGATCGTCGACGAGGAGGCGCTGTACTCGGCGCTCAAGGAGGGCCGCGTCGCGGGCGCCGGCCTGGACGTGTACGCGAAGGAGCCCTGCACGGACTCCCCGCTCTTCCAGTTCGACCAGGTCGTCTGCACGCCGCACCTCGGTGCGTCGACGGACGAGGCGCAGGAGAAGGCCGGCGTCTCCGTGGCCAAGTCCGTCCGCCTCGCGCTCGCCGGTGAGCTCGTGCCGGACGCGGTGAACGTCCAGGGTGGCGTCATCGCCGAGGACGTGCGTCCCGGTCTGCCGCTCGCCGAGAAGCTCGGCCGCATCTTCACCGCCCTCGCGAGCGAGGTGGCGGCCCGCCTCGACGTCGAGGTGTACGGCGAGATCACCCAGCACGACGTGAAGGTGCTCGAACTGTCCGCGCTCAAGGGCGTGTTCGAGGACGTCGTCGACGAGACCGTGAGTTACGTGAACGCGCCTCTGTTCGCGCAGGAGCGTGGCGTCGAGGTCCGCCTCACCACGAGCTCGGAGTCCCCGGACCACCGCAACGTCGTGACGGTGCGCGGCACGCTCACCGGCGGCGAGGAGATCTCGGTCTCCGGCACGCTGGCGGGCCCGAAGCACCTGCAGAAGATCGTCGCCATCGGCGGGTACGACGTGGACCTGGCGCTCGCCGAGCACATGGTCGTCCTGCGGTACGCGGACCGTCCCGGTGTCGTCGGCACCGTCGGCCGCGTCCTCGGTGAGGCGGGCATCAACATCGGCGGCATGCAGGTCGCTCGCGCCGACGTCGGCGGGGAGGCGCTCGCCGTCCTCACGGTGGACGACACCGTGCCGCAGCCGGTCCTCAACGAGCTGGCCGAGGAGATCGGTGCGGAGTCCGCGCGTGCGGTGAACCTGACCGACTAGGGGTACCCCGAAGCTGCGGTTGCCGGCTGTCACCGGCTGCGCCGCGTTCGTCCTCAAGCGCCGGACGGGCTGGACATCTCCAGCCCGTCCGGCGTTTTCTGTGCGGGCTCGGAGCGCCGCAGCGTCGCCGACGCCAGTCCCGCCGAGGCAAGCAGCACCGCCGCCCCCGCGAGCGCCGCGACATGCATCCCGCTCGTGAACGCCTCCCGGGCCGCCTCGGTCAGCGCCGAAGCCGCCCTGTCCGGCATGTGCTGTGCCACCGCGAGCGCGCCGCCCAGCGTCTCGTGGGCCCCGGCCGGAGCGGCGTCCGGCATCTGGCCCCGGTAGACCGCGTTGCCGATGGAGCCGAGCAGCGCCATGCCGAGCGCGCCGCCGAACTCCTGGCCCGTCTCCAGGAGCGATGAGGCGGAGCCCGCCTTCTCCGCCGGGGCCGAACCGAGGGCCAGGTCGGTCAGTTGCGAGCCGACGATCACGGCACCGCAGGCCAGGAGTCCGGCCGCGCAGAGCACCGTCCACATCGCGTCGGTGCCGGTCAGCGTCAGCAGGCCGTACCCGCACGCCGAGATGACGAAGCCGGCCGAGACGACGTGCGCGCGGTGCGTTCCGCGCTGGACCAGGGCCGTGGCGATCGGGGCGGCGAAGCCGATGAGCACCGAGGGGAGCAGGGCCCAGAGCGCGGCCTCCATGGCGCTCTTGCCCAGGACGGACTGCAGATACTGCGTGGTGAAGTAGGCCGAACCCATCATCGACAGCGTGGAGATGAGGTTCAGCAGGACCGCGGGGGCGAAGCCACGGCCGCGGAACAGCGCGGGGGAGATCAGCGGGGACGCCGTGGTGCGCTGGCGGTGGACGAAGAGGGCGGCGAAGACGAGTCCCACGGCGAGCGATGCCACGTACGCGGGTTCGAGCCCCGCGGCGGCGATCTCCTTGATGCCGTAGACGACCGGCAGCACGGCGGCCATGGACAGCGGGACGCTCAGCAGGTCGAAGCGGCCCGGGCGGGGGTCCTTGGACTCCGGGATGAGGACCGGCGCGAGGGCGAGGAGCAGCACCATCGCGGGCAGGTTGACCAGGAAGACCGAGCCCCACCAGAAGTGTTCGACGAGGATGCCGCTCATCACCGAGCCGAGCGCGACACCGCCGACCATCACGCCGGACCAGATGCCGATCGCCTTCGCGCGCTGTCCGGCGTCGCGGAACATCGTGCGGACGAGAGCCATCGTGGACGGCATCAGCGTCGCGCCGCCGATGCCGAGGACCGCGCGGGCGGCGATGAGCAGCTCGGCGCTGTCGGCGTAGGCGGCGGTGAGGGAGGCGGCGCCGAAGGCTGCCGCGCCGAACATCAGCAGCTTGCGGCGGCCGATGCGGTCGCCGAGTGAGCCCATCGTCATCAGCAGCCCGGCGAGCACGAAGGCGTAGATGTCGAAGATCCACAGCTGCTGGGTGCCGCTCGGCCTCAGGTCGGCGCTGATCGCGGGGACCGCGAAGTAGAGCACCGAGACGTCCATCGAGACCAGGAGCAGCGGCAGCATCAGGACGGCGAGCGCGGTCCATTCCTTGCGGCCCGCGCGCTCCGGGACCGCCGAATTCACTTGATCGTGCGTCGAGTTCGTCATGCCGAGGACTGTACGGACGTCCTATACGCTTGTCTAGTACGGATGTGTAATACGTCTGTATGGGACGGATGTATGGATCGGGAGTAGGCTGGCCCGCATGGGACACCGTGATGATCTGCTCGAAGGCGCCAAGCGCTGCCTGCTGGAGAAGGGGTTCGTGCGTACGACCGCGCGCGACATCGTGAAGGAGTCCGGGACCAACCTGGCGTCCATCGGCTACCACTACGGCTCGAAGGACGCGCTGCTCGTGGAGGCGTTCGTCGCGCTCGTCGAGAAGGCGGGCGGCGGCTTCGACGAGGCTCCCGGTGGAGGCAGTGCCACGAAGGGTGGCTCGCTGGAGCGGTTCGAGGAGGTCTGGGGGAACGTCCTGCGTACGTTCCCCCAGTCCCGCTCCATCTGGATGCTGACCTTCGAGGTCATCACGCAGGGCGAGCGGCTCGCCGGAGTCCGCGAGCTCCTGGTCAAGGCGCAGCGGGAAGGGCGCAGCGGGCTCGCGGCGGTGTTCACCGGAATCGAGGAGAGCGTCATCCCGGACGACGTGGTGGAGACAGAGGGCCGCTTCTATATGACGCTGCTCAACGGCCTGATGGTCCAGTGGCTCTTCGACCCGGATTCGGCGACCACCGCCGAGCAGCTCACCGAGGGCATGAGGCGTGCGATGGGGCGGGCTTCCGGCGAGTGAAAACGGCGGGCGTGAAAACAGGAGTGGTGCGGGCGGCTTCGAGCCACCCACACCACTGTGGTCATGCGAACGAGCCGTTCCTGGCTACCACTTCATGCACGCGCGGGGGACGTACCCCTTCACGTTGGTGCTGTTGTTGATGCCGTAGAGCCACTCGGTGCTCGTCTTGCCGCAGAGCGTGTACTTCTCGCCCTTGATCGACTTGCCGTCGTTGCAGATGAAGCCCTTCTGCCCCTTGCCCCACACGCCGAGGGCCGTGCCCTTCACCTTCGGCGTCGTGCGGATCTTGACGCTCTCCTTGGCCGGTACGTTCGTGAGGCCGTTGCCGCAGTAGGGCGCCGCCGCGGCGGACACCGGCGCCGACGGCGTCTGCGCCACGGCGACACCACTGGTCAGGGTGGTGCCCGCGAGGGCGACGGCGGCGAGAGCGGGTGCCAACAACTTGTGATTCATCGGGTGTTCGGTCTCCCCTGTGGAAATGCCTGAGTGATCAAGAGGAGACGCTACCTGGCCATGGTCACGTCAGGAGCCGCCTGTAGCCGTGCCCTTACAGTCGTGACGCTTTCAGGATCATGTGCAGGAGGAGGCGGTCCTCGCCGTCGTCCAGGTCCAGGGACGTGAGTTGCTCCACGCGGGAGAGGCGGTAGTAGAGCGTCTGGCGGTGGATTCCCAACTCCGCGGCCGCGCGCCCCGCTTGGCCCGCGCAGTCCAGGAACACCTCAGCGGTGCGGGCGAGTTCGCGGTGGGCGGGGGAGAGCAGGGCGCGAGCCGCCGGGTCCTCCGCCGCTTCCGGGGGCAGGGAGGTCAGGAGGCGGTAGGGGCCCACCTCCGACCACTGGGCCACGGGGGCGAAACGGGGTTCGGCGCGGGCGGCGCGGGCCGCCGTCGACGCCTCCCACCAGGCGGCGCCCAGCTCGTCCAGGCCGTGGCGGGCATTCGCGATGCCCGCCGCCGCGTCCTTCGCCCCGTCCAGGAGCCGGGTGGCCGCCGACACCGCGGGGGTGAGCACGTCCGCCGAGCGCAGCCGGACCAGGACCGCGAGGCTCTGGCCCGCCGTGCCCCAGGGAACCGTGCACAGGGCGGTGGCCCCCTGCACCGTACGGACCGAGGGGGCGGAGTCCGGGTCGGCGGAGGGCCAGGGCGCCACGCACACCACCGCGTGCAGGCCCTCGCCGCGCGGGCCGAGCGCCGTGCGCAGGTCGGCCACGGCCATGTCCCGCTGCCAGCCGCGCTCGGCGGTCAGGACGGCACGGAACTCCCGGGTCAGATCGGCGCCGGCCTGCACCTCGTCGGCGAGCAGCGCGCCGATCCGGGCGGCGACCTCCATGGCGGCGGTCAGCTGGGCCTCCGTGGGCCCGGGATCGTCGTCGAGCAGCCACACGTATCCCAGGGCGAACCCCCGATGCCGTACGGGAAGGCAGATCCGCCCCCGGTGGACGCCCGCCTCGGGGGTCGGCGGAATGCGGACCGGGCCCGTCGCGCGGGTGATGCCGAAGCTCTCGAACCAGGTGCGGACCCCGGCCGTGGAGCGGCGCGTGAGGATCGAGCGGGTACGCACCGGGTCAAGGGCCGCCGTGTCGAAGTCGCTGTCACCGCCGCTGTCGTGCGCGCCGAAGGCGATCAGCTCGAAATCGCGGTTCTCCAGCGTCGCGGGCGCGCCCAGCAGGGCTGAGATCTCGTCGACCAGTTCCTGGTAATCGCCTTTCACGCTGTCCATTCTGACGTAGTTCGCCCCCCGCTTCAGACAGATGTCTGAGATCCAGTGCACGGATGCGTGACAGGTGTCGATGGCCCCGGATCGGAGGGATCCTTAAGTTTCACGGTGGTTCTCCGTGCCGTACCGCTTCGTTACGCATATCCAGGTACGGCCCTGTTTCTACTCTCCGTGGAGGTGCCCGTGCTGGGTCCCGTGATCCTCGCCGCGTCGCGCAGCGACCAGATGCGCCGCTTTGTGTCGGCGGCCCCGGGCACCAAGCAGGTCGTGAGCCGCTTCATCGCCGGTGAGACCGTGGACCAGGTCGTGCCGATCATCACGGACGCCGCCGACAAGGGCCTCGAGGTCACCCTCGACGTCGTCGGCGAGGACATCACCACGCCCGAGCAGGCCGCCGCAGCGCGCGACGCCTACCTGGAGCTCGTCGAGCGCCTGAAGGACCTGGGTCTCGGCACGAAGGCCGAGATGTCCGTGAAGCTGTCCATGTTCGGCCAGGCGCTTGAAGGCGGCCACGAGCTCGCCCTCGCCAACGTCCGCCCGGTCGTCGAGGCCGCCGCCGCCATCGGCACCACGGTCACCCTGGACGCCGAGGACCACACCACCCTCGACTCGATGTTCGCCATCCACGAGGAGCTGCGGAAGGACTTCCCGCAGACCGGCTGCGTCATCCAGTCCTACCTCTTCCGCACCGAGGACGACGCCCGCCGCCTGGCCGCCGCGGGCAGCCGCGTACGCATCGTGAAGGGCGCCTACAAGGAGCCCGCCGAGGTCGCGTACCAGGACAAGGCGGAGATCGACAAGGCGTACGTGCGGATCATGCGCATCCTCATGGAGGGCGCCGGGTACCCGATGATCGGGTCCCACGACCCGCGCCTGATCTCCATCGCACAGGAGCTCGGGCGCCGTGCGGGGCGCAAACTGGACGAGTACGAGTTCCAGATGCTGTACGGCATCCGCAGCGACGAGCACCTGCGGCTCGCGGCCGAGGGCCACCGGATGCGCGTCTACACCGCCTACGGCACCGACTGGTACGGATACTTCATGCGCCGCCTCGCGGAGAAGCCGGCCAACCTGCTCTTCTTCGCCCGCTCCATCCTCACCAAGGGCTGAGCTCCCTTACCCCCGACCCCCCTTAAGGAGATAAGGACTCATGGACGCTGTGACCCAGGTCCCCGCGCCGGTCAACGAGCCGGTGCACGGTTACGCACCCGGTTCCCCGGAGCGTGCCCGCCTCGAGACCAAGCTCAAGGAGCTCTCCGAGAACCCCATCGAGCTCCCGATGACCATCGGCGGCGTCAAGCGCCTCGGTGGCGGTGAGCCCTTCCAGGTCGTGCAGCCGCACAACCACAAGTCGGTCATCGGCACCGGCCGCGGCGCCACCAAGCAGGACGCCCAGGACGCCGTGGACGCCGCCCTCGCCGCCGCCCCGGCGTGGCGCGCGATGTCCTTCGACGACCGCGCCGCGATCATCCTGCGCGCCGCCGAGCTGCTCTCCACGACGTGGCGCGAGACGCTCGCCGCCTCGACGATGCTCGGCCAGTCGAAGACCGCCCAGCAGGCCGAGATCGACACGCCCTGCGAGCTGATCGACTTCTGGCGCTTCAACGTCAAGTACGCCCGTGACCTGCTCGCCGAGCAGCCCCCGGCGAACGCGACCGGCGTCTGGAACCGTCTGGACCACCGCCCGCTCGAGGGCTTCGTCTACGCGATCACGCCGTTCAACTTCACCGCGATCGCCGGTAACCTCCCGACCGCCCCGGCCCTCATGGGCAACGTGGTCGTGTGGAAGCCGTCCCCGACGCAGACGCACGCCGCCGTGCTGCTCATGCAGCTCCTGGAAGAGGCCGGTCTGCCCAAGGGCGTCATCAACCTCGTCACCGGTGACGGCATCGCCGTCTCCGAGGTGGCCCTGACCCACCGCGACCTGGCGGGCATCCACTTCACCGGCTCGACCCCGACCTTCCAGCACCTGTGGAAGACGGTCGGCGAGAACATCGCCAACTACCGCACGTACCCGCGCCTGGTCGGCGAGACCGGCGGCAAGGACTTCGTCGTCGCGCACCCCAGCGCCGACCGCGCGATCCTCAAGACGGCCCTGACCCGTGGCTCCTTCGAGTTCCAGGGCCAGAAGTGCAGCGCCTCTTCGCGTGCGTACGTTCCCGCCTCGATCTGGAACGACGGCTTCAAGGAGGAGTTCGCGGCCGAGGTCGACGGCATCAAGATGGGTGACGTCACCGACCTGTCGAACTTCATCGGCGCCGTCATCGACGAGCGCGCGTTCGCCAAGAACAAGGCGGCCATCGACCGCGCCGCGGCCGACCCGACCTGCACGATCGTCGCGGGCGGCACGTACGACGACTCGGTGGGCTACTTCGTGCGCCCGACCGTCGTCGAGTGCTCGGACCCGGCCAACGAGGTCTTCACGACCGAGTACTTCGGCCCGTTCCTGGCGATCCACGTCTACGAGGACGACAAGTACGAGGAGATGCTGACCCAGATGGAGTCGGCGTCGGACTACGCCCTCACCGGTTCGGTCATCGCGGGTGACCGCGCGGCGGCCGCGTTCACGATGGAGAAGCTCCGCTACGCGGCGGGCAACTTCTACATCAACGACAAGTCGACCGGTGCCGTCGTCGGCCAGCAGCCCTTCGGCGGCGGTCGCGCGTCCGGCACCAACGACAAGGCGGGCGCCCCGCAGAACCTGCAGCGCTGGACGCTGACCCGCGCCATCAAGGAGACGCTGGTCCCGCCGACGGACTACCCCTACCCGCACATGGGCTGACGCCCACCCCGGGGCTTCGGCCCCCCTGAACCCCGCCCCCGACCTGGGCCCCACCCCGGTCGGGGGCGGTGCTGTCTCACCGCGCCGGGGCGTCGAGGCGCCGGGTCAGGAAGTCGTCGATCAGTCCGGCGATCTGCGCCGCGTGGGTCTCCAGGGCGAAGTGGCCGGCGGGCAGGAGGTGCACCTCGGCCTCCGGCAGATCGCGGAGGAAGGCGACGGCGCCGCCCCGCACGAAGATCTCGTCGTGGGCCCCCCAGGTCGCGAGCAGCGGGACCTGGGAGGCGCGGAAGTACTCCTGGAACGCGGGGTACAGCTCGATGTTGCTGCCGTAGTCGCCGATCAGGGAGAGCTGGATCTCGTCCTGCCCCTCGCGCGCCATCAGCGCGGCGTCGTGCAGCCAGGCGTCGGGGCTGACCAGGGTCGGGTCCACGACGCCGTGGGTGTACTGCCACTTGATGCCTTCGAGGGAGCGGATCTCCCGTACGGGCGCGGCGGTCTTCTCGGTCGGGTCCGCGATGTACGCGAGGACGGGCGCCCAGGCCTCGGTGCCGAGACCCTCCTCGTACGCGTTGCCGTTCTGCGTGATGATCGCGGTGACGCGCTCGGGGTGCGCGAGGGCCAGGCGCAGGCCGATGGGAGCGCCGTAGTCCTGGATGTAGAGCGCGAAGCGCGTCAGGCCCAGTTCCTCGGTGAACTCCGCGGTGAGGTCGGCGAGTTCGGCGAAGGAGTAGCTGAAGTCGTGTGCGGGCGGGGTGGCGGAGCGGCCGAAGCCGATGTGGTCGGGGGCGATGACGCGGTAGCGGTGGGCGAGGCGCGGTATGAGGTCGCGGAACATGTGCGAGCTGGAGGGGAAGCCGTGCAGCAGGAGGAGGACGGGGGCGTCGACGGGGCCGGCCTCGCGGTAGGCGATCTCGTGGCCCCGGACGGTGATGGAGCGGTGGTGGGTCCTGCTGCTCATGTCTAACCCCTCAAATGCAGTTTGGTGGTTGCCTCTGGGGTGAGTAGAGCACGCCTCGTGTAACCAGTCAATGTGCTTTAAGGGGTTAGGTTCAGGTGGCGTCCCTTCCCGCCGCCGCGGTGATCACCTCGTCGAGCACCTCCCTGGCCCGCAGCAGTTCCTCGACCATGCCGTCGATCCGCGCCCGCTCCACCGAGAGCTCCTCCACCAGCCAGGGTGTCGCCTTCTCCGACGGGCCGCCGTCCTGGTCCCGCATGCAGGGCAGCAGCTGCACGATCTTCGCGCTGCACAGGCCCGCCGCGAACAGCTCCTGGATGTGGACGACACGGTCGACCGCGGCCTCCGGGTAGTCGCGGTGACCGCCCGGGGTGCGGTCCGCGTGCAGCAGGCCCTGCTTCTCGTAGTAACGCAGGGACCGCTCGCTCACAGCGGTACGCTTCGCCAGCTCGCCGATCCTCATGTCACGCGTACCTCCGCACTCGAAGCGCCTCCGCACTTGAATCTGACACCGGTGTCAGCTTCTACCGTTCCGGCATGACGAACACCACGCTCCTCACACCGTATTCCGCGCCCACCGCCCACGGCCTGCGGCTGCCCAACCGCATCGTCATGGCTCCCATGAGCCGCCATCGCGCCACCGAGGACGGCACCCCGCTGCCCGTGGTCGCCGACCACTACGCCCAGCGTGCGAGCGCCGGCCTCATCGTCACCGAGGGCATCTGGCCCAGCAGCCGGGGCCAGAGCGGCTGGCGCTTCCCCGGCCTCGAGACCGCCGCGCACATCGAGGGGTGGCGGCGGGTCACCGAGGCCGTGCACGCCGCGGGCGGCCGCGTCTACGCCCAGCTGATGCACGGCGGCAGGCACGGGCACCCGCTGTCCCGGATCGACGAGGACGTTCCCGCGGCACCGTCCGCCGTGCTCGTCGACCCGAGCCGCGTCCACGTGCGCGACGGCGGCAAGGCCGACCCGGTCACCCCGCGCGAGATGAGCGTCGACGAGATCCGCACGGCGGTCCGGGACTTCGCGGACGCCGCCCGCAACGCCGTCGCCGCGGGCTTCGACGGCGTCGAACTGCACGGCGCCAACAGCTACTTGATCCACCAGTTCCTCGCGGACAACTCCAACCTCCGGGACGACGAGTACGGCCGGAACACGATCGCCGACCGCATCCGCTTCGCCGTGGAGGTCGTACGCGCCGTCGCCGACGCCATCGGTGCCGAGCGGCTCGGCCTGCGCCTCTCGCCGGGCAACCCGCAGTTCGGCATGGCGGAGGCGGACCCCGGCCCCGTCTACCGCGCGCTGCTCGACGAGATCGACGGCCTCGGCCTTGCCTACCTCCACCTCACCGACAACGACAGCTACCCGGCCCTCACCGACCTGCGCCCCCACTGGCACGGCACGCTCATCGGCAACGTCGGCGAGAACGGCGACCCGACCACGCGGGAGGCGGGCGAGGCGGTCCTGGCCGAAGGCCTGGCGGACCTCGTCTCGTACGGCCGGGCCTTCATCTCCAACCCCGACCTGCCGGAGCGGTTCGCGGTGGACGCGCCGCTCCAGGAGATCGACGCGGCCCACCTCTACACCCACGGAGCCGAGGGCTACACCGACTACCCGTCCCTGGAAAGCCTGTCCCTTCAAAACCAGTTGGTCTCCGCTCAGACCTCCACGAGCACCTGATCAAGGGATTTCCGTACGAGGTCGGGGACCTGGCAGTCCGGCGCGGGGTAGCCCACGGGGATCACCGCGAACGCCTTCTCGTTCTCCGGCCTGCCGAGCACCTGCGACAGGAACCGCATCGGGCTCGGCGTGTGGATCAGCGCGGCGAGACCCGACAGGTGCAGCGCGGACAGCAGCATTCCCACCGCGATGCCGACCGACTCGTCGACGTAGTAGTGCTTGTGCTTGGTGCCGTCCTCGCCCAGCCAGTAGCGCTGCTGGAAGACGACGACCAGCGCGGGCGCGTCCGTCAGATGCGGCTTCACCTCGTCCGTGCCGAGCGGGCGCAGGGCCGCGAGCCACTCCTCGCCGAGACGCCCGTCGTAGGAGATCTGCTCCTCGTGCTCGGCGGCCTCGCGGATCAGGCGGCGTATCTCCGGGTCCTGCACGAGGACGAAGGTCCACGGCTGCTGGTGCGCGCCGGACGGGGCGGTCGCCGCGCACGCGATGGCGTCCCGCACGACCTGCGCGGGCACCGGGTCGGGGGCGAACTGCCGCACGGTGCGGCGTTCCCGCATCCGCTCGCGCAACTCGGCCGACCGGGTCAGGGACTGGGACTCGGGCATGCGCTCGGGGCGGTACGGAACGGAGCGGTAGGGCTCGCCGTGGATGGGGGTCCAGGGCCGTTCTGCGGTCTCGTCAGCCATGTGCCGAGTGTGCCCCGGTCAGCGCCATCCCGTCACGATCAATGAGAGCCCGAGCGTGAATCCGCCACCCAGCAAGGCCAGATACAGCCCGTAGAACCGCCGGAGCCTGTGGACGAGGAACCCGAAGGCCCCGAAGGCGAGGCCCACCGTGAGGGTGCGGGAGCCGCGGGACAGTGCCGAGTGGGTCAGCCAGTCGTGCGGCGCGATGTCTGCGCGGCCCGCCTCGCGTGCGTACACCTTGAAGGGGATGCCGTTCCAGGGCTGGTGGCGGACGGCCGCCGCGCCCTCGACGGCGAGCTCGGCGCGTACCTCGGCGCGCATCCGGTCCGTGGTCAAGGGGTGCGGCAACTGCACGCCGATGGCGGCCAGTTGGAGCGCGAGCAGGCCGCCCGCAAGGCTGCCCGCGAGCGCCGTGAGGGACAGCTTCAGGGCCCGGCGCGGCACTGCCACGCAGGCGACGGCGAGGAACAGCTCCGGCATCAGGGGCCAGCTCAACGCCTCCGCGAAGGCCCAGGCGAAGGCTGCCGCGAGACCCCGGCGGGAGCTGATGACGGCCGCGACGCGCTTGCGGGCGACGGAGTCCCTGAGGGGTTCGCCCGCCGTACGACGATGAAGCTCGGCCACCGCGTCACGCGCTGCCTCCGGGGTCGTGTCCGGGGGCAGCGGGGCGCCGACGCGGACCCTGACCAGGGTGGGCCGGAGCCTGCCGTGCTTGGGCAGGAGGCGTGCGGTGCCGTCGATGGCGACCGGGACGACGGGCACGTCCGCCTGCCGCGCGAGGACGAGGGCACCCTTGTGGAAGGCGCCGAGCTCGCCCGCCCGCGCTCGGGTGCCCTCGGGGAAGAGGACGACGGCTCCGCCCGCGCGGAGGGCGTCCGCCCTGGCCAGCAGGTCGTCCATGCCGCCGCCCGTGCGGCGCACGGGGAACCCCGCGGCCAGGCGGCTGCAGATCCGCCGCCGCCAGGGGGAGGCGAACCAGTAGTCCGCGGCCGCGCCCATCGCGGGCGCGTGGCGGGCGTCCAGTGCGGCGAGCAGGGCGGCGGTGTCCGCGTGCGACGAGTGGTTCGCCACGACCACACAGCCCCCGGACGGGAGTCGGCCGCGTCGCTCGACTCCGCCGGTGAGGGTGAGCAGGGTCCACCAGAGGGCACGGCGGAGGCGGGCCGCGCCGCGCTTCTCCCCGAACCTCTTGAGGAGCAGGGAGGGGCCCCCATGACGGGCCGGAAACCCCCGCGTACGACCCTTCACAGCGTCACCACCATCGTCAGCAACAGCGCGACCAGCAACGAGTCGATCCGGTCGAGCAGGCCGCCGAACCCCGGCAGCCAGCTCCCCGCGTCCTTCACGCCGGCCTCCCGCTTGACCATCGACTCCAGGAGATCCCCGAGCACGCAGCCGACGAGCACCGCGGCCCACAGCACCGGGGAGAACGCGCCGACCGCGGCCAGCGCGGCGGCGGTCGCGGCGGCGGCTCCCGCGACGCCCGCCCAGGTCTTGTGGGGGGAGAGGGGCGAGAGCGGCCGGGACAGAAGCCCCCTGCGGCCCAGTGCCGTACCCCCGCACCACGCACCCACGTCCCCGAACGCCACCGCGACGCCCACCGCCACGGCCGTGTCGCCGAGCAGCACGAGACCGCTCAGCGAGACGGGGATCCAGAGCAGCCCGAAGACCGTGCGGCTCGCCCGCGTGAAGCCCTGCCCGGCATCCCCGGAGAAGAGCGCCACACCGGCGGCGGCGATCAGCAGCGCCCCCGCCGTCCGCAGGTCAAGGGCGCCGGGCGCGCCCCAGGCGATGCCCGGCACCGCCACGGCGGACACCGCGAGGACGGCCCGCTCACCCCGCGGCAGCCCCGCCATCCGCGCGTACTCGCCCACGGCGACCACCCCGAGCCCGGCCGCGAGCACGAACGCCCCCGCCCGGCCGAGGAAGAACGCCCCGAGGAAGAGCGGCGCGGCCAACGCCCAGGTCCGCCAGCGCTTGCGCAGCTCGGCCCGCATGCCCACCCGCGAGGGCAGCGCGGCAACGGCCACCCCACCGACGCCGAGCACCCCGGCCACCACGGGTACGGCTCGCCCGGCGGCCTCCCCGGCGATGAACGCGGCGCTCATCGCCGGCCCCCTGGGTACGCCTGGCCCAACTCCCGCCACAGCCGTGCGCATCGCAGCCCCGCCGTGAGCACCGAACCCGCGGCGACCACCACGAGCACCGGCACGGCCCACCCCGAAGCCGCCGCGAGGATCACGAGGGCGCAGCGCTCCGTCTTGCCGACCGGGCCCCCGTTCAGGCGGGTCGCGCCCGCCGCCGCGCCCGCGAGCGACACCCAGGAAGGGAGCGTCGCCGCGAGCCCCGCCGTCGCCACCAGCCACAGCGGGGCCACGGTCAGGAAGCCCGCGAGCATGACCAGGTCGGCTGCCCGGTCACCCAGTTCGTTCAGGAGCGCGCCGCGCCGCGTCGTACGGCCCGTGTCACGGGCCAGCGCTCCGTCGAGGTTCGCGAAGGCGAGACGCGCGGCGAGCAGCACGGCCACCGGGAGCGCCGCGAACGGCACCGGCAGCCAGGCGAGCGCCGCGGCCGCGCCCGCCGCGCAGAGCACGCCGGCCGCGGTGAGGGTGTCGGGCGACACCTCGCGGCGGGCGAGCGCGCCGCGTACGCCGGACAACCGGTCCGCGTACCAGGGCTTGAGAGCGTAAAGGCCGTTCATGACAACGACTCTGCCGCCGCCCCGCCGCGGGCAAATCGGCGTGCGTACTCAGATAGGGCCTGAGTACGGTGGAGAGGTGACCACGCTGCGCACGGCCCATACCTGCGATCTCGACCCGGCCGAACTCCGTGCCGCCCGCGCCCTGATGGACGAGGCGTTCGACGGGGACTTCAGCGATCAGGACTGGGACCACGGCCTCGGCGGCATGCACGCCCTGGTGTGCGACGCCTCCGGCCTGCTCCTCGCGCACGGCTCCGTGGTGCAGCGCCGGATCCTGCACAACGGCCGTTCGCTGCGCATCGGTTACGTCGAAGCGGTCGCCGTCCGCCCGGACCGGCAGCGCCAAGGTCTGGGCGGCCAAGTGATGGGCGCCCTCGAGCGGGTGATCGACCGGGCGTACGTACTGGGCGCGCTCTCGGCGTCGGACGAGGGGGAGCGGCTCTACCTCGGACGCGGCTGGCAGCAGTGGAAGGGCACGGTCGGCACCCTCGGCCCGCAGGGCGTGGTCCCCATGCCGGACGAGGAACCCCCGCTCCTGTGGGGCGCCGACCTCGACCCGGCGCACGAACTCCTCATCGACTGGCGTGACGGGGACATCTTCTAGGACGTCTTCAAGGCGGGCCCGCCTACCGGGCAGCGACGATGATCTTGCCCAGGTTCTCGCCCCGCAGCATCCCCAGGAACGCGTCCACGATGGAGCCGAAGCCCTTGACCACGGTCTCGTCGAGCCCGATGCGCCCGCTCTGCAGATGCGGCACCACGAACTCGTTCAACTCCTCCTGCACGTCACGGTAGTCGCGGACCAGGAAGCCCTCCATGCGCAGGCTCTTCTCGACGATGTCGGGGAGGTTGCGCAGGGCGTACGGCGTGTCGGTGCTGTTCTTCTGGGCCATCGTGCCGATGCGTACGATCCGCCCGTACTGGCGCAGCGAGGAGATCGCCGCTTCGAGGTGCTCGCCGCCGACGTTGTCCACGTAGAGGTCGATTCCGTCGGGCGCCGCCTTCGCGAGCAGTTCGGCCGTAGGGCCCGCGTGGTAGTCGAACACCTCGTCGTAGCCGACGTGTTCGGTCAGATACGCCGCCTTCGCCGCCGTGCCCGCGCTGCCGACGAGCCGTCCCGCGCCCATCAGCCGGGCGAGCCGCCCGGTGGCCGTGCCGACGCCGCCGCCCGCGGCCGAGACGAACACGTCCTGCCCCGCGCGGAGTTCGGCGACGCGGGTGAGGCCGACGTAGGCGGTGAGGCCCGTGCCGCCGAGGATGCTCAGGTGCGCGGAGAGCGGTACATCCTCGAAGTGGGGGACGGCACGTGCCTCGTCGGGGGTGACGACGGTGTGCGTGCGCCAGCCCTGCCGGTGGAAGACGATCTCGCCCTCGCGGAGCGCGGGGTCGCGGGACTCCACGACGCGGCCGAGGGTGCGGCCCTCCAGGGGCGCGTGCAGGGCGAAGTCCCCGTCCATCATCTCGCGGTGGTAGGGGTCCACCGACCAGTACAGGTTCTCCACCAGGGCGGTGCCCGGCGTGGGCCGGGGCGGTGCGGACTCGACGAAGGCGAAGTGGTCGCGGGTGGGGAGGCCGTGGGGGCGGGCGGTCTGGTGCACGGTGAGCGCGGTCTCGGTCATGGCGGTGACCGTACGGAGGAATGCGGGGGCCGGGCAGTGGGTTGCGCTCATGGAACGGCCCGAACCATGAAGAGCCCTCATAGAAGCAGGTGGGACCCTCGATGAGCGCTGCCGGAACGGCGAACTCGACCGCCGCCGCCACCGACCTGGCCCCGCACGAGCTGCGCGTCCTCGTGGCCGTCGACAGCCGGCGCGGGTTCTCGGCGGCCGCCGAGACGCTCGGGGTGACGCAGTCCGCGGTCTCGCACTCCATCCGCGGCACGGAACGCAAGGTCGGGGCGGTGCTCTTCGATCGCGGCCGCAAGGGCGCCACCCCGACCCCGGCCGGAGTCGCGGCCGTCGCCCATGCCCGGCGCGTCCTGCGGCTCCTGGACGCTCTGGCCGCTGAGGCCCGGGGCGCCGCACAGGGCACGGTGGCGGGAGTGTTGCGCGTCGCCGCGTTCCGCAGCGTGGCCCTGCACCTGCTGCCGCCCGTCCTGGAGCGGCTCACCGCCCGTCATCCCGGCATCGAGCCGGAGGTACGCGTCGTCCGTGAGCTGGGTGCGGGCACCGCGGGCGAGGTGGCGGAGGGGCGGGCCGACGTGGGCATCGCGACGATCGGGGCGAGTTCGCCGGTGCCCGCCGGGCTGATCGGTGACGTACTCATCGAGGAGCCCTACGCGCTGGTGCACCCGGCGGGACACCCCGACCCGCGCTCCCTGCCCCTCGTGGACTGGCACGAGAACTGCGGCTCCTACACCCGGCAGTGGTGGGCCGGACAGGACTGGATCCCGAAGGTGACCGTCCTCACCGAGGACGACGGAGCGGTGCTCTCGATGGTGAGCAGGGGTCACGGCATGGCGATCATGCCCGCGCTCTCCCTGAACGGAGCACCGGACGGAATCGAGATCACCGATCTCGGTCCGGATCGCCCGTCGCGTTCCGTGGGCTACGTCACCACCCCTGAGCTGGCCGCCACGCTCGCCGTGCGGGCTCTCATCCGCGAGCTCAGAGCCGCCGAAGGAGGGGCAGGCAAGGAAGGCCGTCTCAGATAGTAGGAAGTCCGAGTAATTGTGGAGACAGACGCTCCGTCCTCGCTTAGCTTTGTAGGAGCCGAACGTCTCGCTCGATCAAGCGAATGGCGGTCGTGAGCCGGAGCCCCGTGCAGGCAACCCCTGTGGCTCCGCCGCTCCCCGCCTCTCCGGCGTCTCGAAGTACCAGTACCCCCTTCCCTCAAGGAGTGGATCCCCCATGGCCGAGACGACCGCACGCCGAGTCCGCCACGCCTCCCGTACCAGCGATTCCGACCGCAGGAAGGCCGCCGCAGCCCTGCAGCGCGCCCTCGACCGCAGGGACAACGGCGGCGAGACGGGTCACTGACCCCCGCGCACCACCTCGAAGTGGTCCACGCGCTCACCGCTCTCCGCGAGCGCGGAAACCGACAGCTTCGGGCGGGAACCGGCCGTCACCTCCACCGCGAGGAACGAGAAGCCGGTGTACCGCACCCGTGACCACTCCACCGTGTCCGGATTGTGGAGGCGCGACTTGGTCCAGTGGAACGTCCGGATCGCCTCCCGGTCGTCGACATGGCCCTCGTAGCTGTCCTTCACGCCTGCCGGAAAGCTGTAGAGGTCCTTGCCCGCGCCGCCCGCGGTGACGTACACGATGCCGTCGCGCGTCGGATCAGTCGACGCGCCGACCGGTACGGGCTTGCCCACCTCGCCGCCCTTGATCGCGTCGGTGCGCTCGTAGACGTGGTTGTGGCCGTTGACGACCAGATCCACCTGATGCTTGGTGAACAGCTCCAGCCATGCGTCGCGCACCCCGCCGTCGGACCCGTGCGTAGCCGTCGAGTACATGCAGTGGTGGAAGAAGACCACGATGAAGTCGATGGTCCCGTCCGCCCGCAGCTCGCCCAGGCGCTTGTCCAGCCACGCGGTCTGCTTGCCGTCCGTGTAGCCCTTGTTGGCCGGGATCTCGTACGAGACGTCGTTCGCGTCGAGGGCGACGACGCCGACATTGCCGTACGTGAAGGAGTAGACGCCCGGCGCGTTCCTCGGGTCGAAGCCGTTCCCGGGAAGCGACCAGCGGGCGGACTGGCCGCCGTAGCCGTCCGGCGAGTACCACGCCTCCATGTCGTGATTGCCGGTCGTCACCATCCACGGGACCGACTTCGCCACGGACTCCGTCTGCGCCAGGAAGGTGTCCCACACCCGTGCGTCGTACGTGTCGGACTCCTTGCCGTGCCCGGTGCTGTCCGCGTAGCAGATGTCGCCCGCGTGCAGATGGAAGGACGGGTTCTGGCCCAGGATCAACTGGTCGTTGGCGAGCGCGTCGTAGCTCACGCCCTGGTCGCCGAAGGCCGTGAAGACGAACTTCTCCGCCTGCGCCGGTGCCGTGCGGAAGGAGCCGATCGTCGCCATCCGCTCGGGTGACGCCGGGTCGAAGCCGTCGTGCCCGACGCCGTAGTAGTACGTCGTGCCGGGCGTCAGGCCGTCGAGCGCCGCGTGCAGGTAGTACTGCTCGACCGCGGGCAGCTTCTTCGACAGGGACGGGGTGTGCAGGTCGCGCACCTCCGCCTCGATCTTCCGGCTCAGTTCCCAGGGCTTCGGTCCCACCCGCAGATAGGGGGACTTGACCGCGAACGGCACTTGCCAGGAGACCCGCATCTGCGTCTTCGGGTCCGCCCCGAAGGCGAGATGACGGGCGAAGGGCGCCACCAGCCTGCCGTCGACCTTGACCGGCGCGGACGGTGCCGAGGCCGCGGTGAGCGGGCCGGACGCCGACGCGTTCTCGCCGTGGGCGCCGCCCGTACTGCCCGCGAGCAGGCCGATGCCGCCGACCGTCCCGGCCGCGGCGAACGAACCGGCGAGGACCCTGCGGCGGGACAGCTTCCTGCGCAGGTACTCGTGCTGTTCGGGCATGCTCATCCTGGCCGCGAGCCGCTCCGGAATGCCGACGTTGGGGGTGTCCATGCCCATACAACTTCCCGGTGACGCGCAACTCCCGCCAGGCCTGAGGGTGAAGGGAGGGTGGCCATGTGATGACGCACCCATGGCGTGACCAGGGGTGTCCGCATGTCGGACTGCTCGTGTCATCCCCTGGGACGACGCGTAGGCTTCTGGCATGTCGGCAAGTTCTCGCATCCTCAATCTCGCAGTGATCCCCGGTGATGGAATCGGCCAGGAAGTCGTGGCCCAGGGGCTCAAGGTCCTCAACGCCGTCCTCCCGCAGGATGTGAAGCTGGAGACCAAGGAGTTCGACTTCGGCGCCAAGCGCTACCACGCGACCGGTGAGACCCTCACCGACGCCGACGTCGAGGCCCTCAAGCAGTACGACGCGATCCTCCTCGGCGCGATCGGTGACCCCTCGGTGCCGTCCGGCGTCCTGGAGCGCGGCTTCCTGCTGAAGCTCCGCTTCCTCTTCGACCACCACGTCAACCTGCGGCCGTCGAAGCTGCTCCCGGGTGTCGCGACCCCCCTCAAGGGCCAGCCCGAGATCGACTTCATCGTCGTACGCGAAGGAACCGAGGGCCCGTACACGGGGAACGGCGGCTCCATCCGCACGGGCACCCCGCACGAGGTCGCCACCGAGGTCTCCGTCAACACCGCCTTCGGTGTGGAGCGCGTGGTCCGTGACGCCTTCGCCCGCGCGCAGGCCCGTCCGCGCAAGAAGCTGACGCTGGTCCACAAGAACAACGTCCTCGCGTACGCCGGTCACCTCTGGACGAACGTCTTCAACGAGGTGGCGAAGGAGTTCCCCGACGTCACCACCGACTACATCCACGTCGACGCCGCGACGATCTACCTCGTCACCGACCCCGGCCGCTTCGACGTGATCGTCACCGACAACCTCTTCGGCGACATCATCACCGACCTCGCCGCTGCCGTCTCCGGCGGCATCGGCGTCGCGGCCTCCGGGAACATCAACCCGAGCCGCGAGTTCCCGTCGATGTTCGAGCCCGTGCACGGCTCGGCGCCGGACATCGCGGGCCAGGGCAAGGCCGACCCGTCGGCCACCGTCCTGTCCGTCGCGCTGCTCCTGCGTCACCTCGGCTACGAGGACCAGGCGGAGCGCATCGAGACCGCCGTCTCCACGGACCTCGCGGAGCGCGGCGACACGGTCCGCACCACCGAGCAGATCGGCGACGCGCTCGCCGTACGAGTAGCTGGCTGACCCGGCAGCTCATCTCCTTGTCACAGAAGCCGCCGGGTCCGGTTCACCACCCGGCGGCTTCTCGTATGCGGCTCCGGGTGCCACCATCGACCCCTGGGCCGCATTCACGCTGTTTCTTCCTCGGCGCCACGCGAGCGATAATCGAACGTGGGGCCGCGGAATGCAGGGTTACTCGGACGTCCTAGTACGAGAAGTACTGGCGTGAGCGCGGTCCGTCACCATCACACCGTGAAGGACTAGTACTCATGACGACGACGCCGACACCCACGATCGAGCTGAAGCCCACCTCGAACCCGCTGTCCAAGGCGGAGCGCGAGGCGATCCTGGCCAACCCCGGGTTCGGCCGCCACTTCACCGACCACATGGTGACGATCAAGTGGACGGAGGGGCGCGGCTGGCACGACGGCCAGCTCGTGCCGTACGGCCCGCTGTCCCTCGACCCGGCGACCAACGTCCTGCATTACGCGCAGGAGATCTTCGAGGGCCTGAAGGCGTACCGCCAGCCCGACGGCTCGGTGGCCTCCTTCCGCCCGGACGCCAACGCGGAGCGCTTCCAGCGGTCGGCGCGGCGGCTCGCGATGCCGGAACTGCCGGTCGAGACGTTCATCGAGGCGTGCGACGCGCTGGTGAAGGCGGACAAGGCGTGGGTGCCGGCGCACGGCGGCGAGGAGTCGCTGTACCTGCGGCCCTTCATGATCGCCAGTGAGGTCGGCCTGGGCGTGAAGCCGGCCAACGAGTACCTCTTCATCGTCATCGCCTCGCCCGCGGGCGCGTACTTCCCCGGTGGCGTCAAGCCCGTCTCCATCTGGCTGTCGGAGGACCGCGTGCGCGCCGTCCCCGGTGGCGTGGGCGACGCCAAGACCGGCGGCAACTACGCGGCGTCCCTGCTCGCGCAGGCCGAGGCCGCGGAGAAGGGCTGCGACCAGGTCGCCTACCTGGACGCCGTGGAGCACAAGTGGGTCGAGGAGCTCGGCGGCATGAACCTGTACTTCGTGTACGGGGACAAGATCGTCACGCCGACCCTGACCGGCTCGCTGCTCGCGGGCATCACCCGGGACTCGCTGCTCACGGTCGCCAAGGACCTCGGCTACACGTCGGAGGAGTCGCGCGTCTCGATCGACCAGTGGCAGGCGGACACCTCCGAGGGCACGCTCACGGAGGTCTTCGCGTGCGGCACCGCGGCGGTCATCACTCCCGTGGGCACGGTCAAGTGCCGTTCGGGCGAGTGGACCCAGAGCGGCGGCGAGCCGGGCCCGGTGACGATGAAGCTGCGCGAGGCGCTGCTCGACGTCCAGCGCGGCACGGCGGAGGACCGCCACGGCTGGATGCACGACCTCGGCTGAGGGCTCGGCCCTTGGCCTGCTTCTGCACGTGGGCGGCCGGGCCCGGGAGTGGATCTCCCGGGCCCGGCCCTTCGCGTTGTCGGGCGCGGCGCGGCGTTACGGGGCCGGCACGCTGACCGTGGGGCCGCTCTGGGCCGCGGGCTCGGGTGCCGGCTTGCGTTCCAGGGCCACGTAGGCGAGGCCGCCCACCACCCCCGACAACAGGAAGCTGCAGTCCACGCCGCCGGTGAGGGAGAGCAGCGGGCCCTCGTAGGAGGGGAGCGAGACCGCCGCGAGGCCGACCGCCGCGCCCAGGGCCCAGCTCGCCGTCGCCGGGATGTTCCACCCCGCCCGGTACCAGTAGATCCCGCCCAGGGAGCGGCGGTTGAAGACCTGGAGCGCCTCCGCGTCGTACACGCCCCCGCAGCGGACGAAGCCGATCAGGGTGATCACCGCCCACGGCGTGCCGACGGCGGTGAGGAGGAGGACGAAGGACGTCATCGCGTCCTGCGCCTCCCAGGCGTAGTGCCCCACGAACACGCACCCCGTGGCGACCACCGCCACGGTGTACGTCGCGCGGGCCCGCGAAGCCCGCGGCAGGATCGCGTCGAGGTCCAGGCCCATCGAGTACAGCATCAGGCCCGCGTTGCCGACGGAACCCGCGGAAGCGGCCAGGAGCAGCGGGATCAGGTACCAGCCGGGGGCCGCCGAGACCAGCGGCCCGGCGTAGTCGAGCGCCGCCCCCGCCGCGTACGCCGTGAACGTGCCGAAGAGCTGGGGGACGAGCAGCCCGGCGAGCAGGCCGATCCACGACGCCCGCAACACTGTGCGGGAGCTGTGGCGGGCGGGGGAGACGTAGCGCGTGTAGTCGCCAAGGAGCGTGATGAACGCGATCGGGCCGCTCAGGCCCGCCGCCACGAGCGCGAGGAGCCACGTCGGCCAGAACGAGCCGAGGAGGTACCCGCCCGCGTCGGGGAGTGCCGATGTCGTGAAGTCGGGGGCGTAGGCCACCGTCCCGAGGATCAGGAGCGCCGTCATGCCGACCGCGAGGACGCGCGAGAGGCGCAGCAGCACCCGGTAGCCGTAGACCGCGCCCGCCACCGTGGCGGCGGCGAGGAGCGCGTACACGACCCCGTACGAGAGGCCGCTCGCGGGAAGTCCCGTCAGGCGGTGCAGGACGCCCACCATCACGTCGCCGCCGATCCAGATGGTCAGCGCGGTGTAGCCGAGGGACAGCAGGAGGCCGACCACCGAGCCGACCAGCCGGCCCCGCACGCCGAACTGGGCCCCGGAGGAGGTGGAGAGGTTCGTGCCGGTACGGAGCGAGACCAGGGCCAGGGGTGCGGTCAGGGCTGTGCCGATGACCGTGCCCGCCACCACCGAGGTGACGGACGCCCACCAGCCGAGGCCGAACGACACCGGCAGCCAGCCGAAGACGATCACCCCGAGGCAGAGGTTGGAGCCGAGCAGGATCGAGATGAGATCGCGGGGACCGCTGGTGCGTTCCCCGTCCGGGATGGTGTCGACTCCGCGCTGTTCTATCGGCATGAGGGTGCCCCTGACGCTCGATCGTGGCCGCCTGCGCACACAGGCTGCCGGACGGCTGTTTGAGTGCCGCTCAATGTGACCTGAGTCAAGCTCGTACGTCAATGTTTCCGTCGCATCAATCTCGTGGTTAGAGTGTCGTTCAAACGATGGAGGTGTGGTGGCGTGCGGCTTACCCCCACGGAACGCGACCGGCTGCTGCTCTTCGGGGCCGCCGAGCTGGCCAGGGCCCGCAAGGCGCGCGGCCTCAGACTCAACGTCCCCGAGGCGACCGCCCTGATAGCGGACACGGTGTGCGAGGCGGCCCGCGACGGGGCCAGGCTCGCCGAGGCGATCGAGCGGGCCCGCTCGGTCCTCGGGCCCGACGACGTCCTGCCGGGCGTCGCGGATGTGGTGACCGAGGTGCATGTGGAGGCCGTCTTCGACGACGGGTCCCGGCTCGCCGTGGTCGCGCAGCCGATCGGTGGTGCGGGCGCGGGGAGCGAGGCCCCGGGAGCGCTGCTGCCAGGGCCGGAGCACGCGGAGCTCGCGCCCGTCGCGACGATCGCCGTGCGCAACACCGCGACCGTGCCGGTCTCCGTCACCTCGCACTTCCACTTCTTCGAGGCCAACCCCCGCCTCGACTTCGACCGGGTGGCCGCGTACGGCATGCGGCTTGCCGTGCCCGCCGGGTCCTCGGTCCGCTTCGGGCCGGGGGAGAGCGCCGAGGTCGGGCTCCTTCCGATCGGCGGCGAGCGGATCGCGATCGGCTTCGCCGGCCTGGTCGACGGGCCGCTTGACGCGCCGGGAGCCCGCGCAGAAGCCCTGCGTCGCGCCGCCGCCTGCGGCTACCTCGGCATACCGGAAACGACTGAGCAGGAGGTCGAGCGATGAGCCGCCCCGGAGGCCACCCCGCCGAACCGCGCCGCCTCACCCCGTACGAGTACGCCGCCACGCACGGCCCCCGAGCGGGCGACCGCGTCCGGCTCGGCGACTCGGGCCTGACGGTCCGCGTCGAGTCCGACTCCCAGAAGTACGGCGAGGAGTTCCTCGCCGGGTTCGGCAAGACGGCCCGCGACGGCCTGCACCTGAAGGCCGCCGCCGTCCGCGAGACCTGTGACGTCGTGATCAGCAACGTGCTGGTGATCGACGCCGTGCAGGGCATCCGCAAGGTGTCGATCGGCATCAGGGAAGGCCGTATCCACGCCATCGGGCGGGCCGGCAACCCCGACACCCTGGACGGCGTCGACGTCGTCGTCGGCACCGGCACGTCCATCGTCTCGGGCGAGGGGCTGATCGCCACCGCCGGAGCAGTGGACACCCACGTACACCTCCTGTCGCCGCGCATCATGGAGGCCTCGCTCGCCTCCGGCGTCACCACGGTCATCGGTCAGGAATTCGGGCCCGTGTGGGGCGTCGGCGTCAACTCGCCCTGGGCGCTGAAGCACGCGTTCAACGCCTTCGACGCCTGGCCGGTCAACATCGGCTTCCTGGGCCGGGGTTCGTCCTCGCACGACGCCCCGCTCGTCGAGGCCCTCGCCGAGGGCGGGGCATCGGGCTTCAAGGTGCACGAGGACATGGGCGCCCACACCCGCGCCCTCGACACCGCGCTGCGGGTCGCCGAAGAGCATGACGTGCAAGTCGCCCTGCACAGCGACGGGTTGAACGAGTGCCTCTCCGTCGAGGACACCCTGAAGGTGTTGGAGGGGCGCACCATCCACGCCTTCCACATCGAGGGGTGCGGCGGCGGGCACGTGCCCAACGTGCTGAAGATGGCGGGCGTGCCGAACGTGATCGGCTCCTCCACCAACCCCACGCTGCCCTTCGGGCGCGACGCCGTCGCCGAGCACTACGGCATGATCGTCTCGGTCCACGACCTGAAGACCGATCTGCCGGGCGACGCGGCCATGGCGCGTGACCGCATCCGCGCCGGGACCATGGGCGCGGAGGACGTGCTGCACGACCTGGGCGCCATCGGCATCACCTCGTCCGACGCGCAGGGCATGGGGCGCGCGGGCGAGACCGTACGCAGGACCTTCGCGATGGCCGGGAAGATGAAGGCCGAGCTCGGCCCCATGGACGGCGACGGTGACGGGGACGACAACGCGCGCGTCCTGCGGTACATGGCCAAGCTGACCATCAACCCCGCCATCGCCCACGGCCTCGCCCACGAGGTCGGTTCCATCGAGGTCGGCAAGATGGCCGACATCGTGCTCTGGCGGCCCGAATTCTTCGGTGCCAAACCGCAGTTGGTCCTGAAGTCCGGCTTCCCCGCCTACGGGGTCGTGGGTGATCCGAACGCGGCGACCGACACCTGCGAGCCCCTCGTCCTCGGCCCGCAGTTCGGCGCGTACGGCTCGACGCCCGCCGACATCTCGGTGGCCTTCGTCGCCCAGGCGGCCGTCGACCAGGGCAACGACACGATGCCGACCCGGCGGCGCCGCGTCGCGGTGCGCGGCACCCGTGGCATCGGGCCCGCCGACCTGCGCCTCAACTCCCGCACCGGCTCCATCGACGTCGACCAGCGCTCAGGCCTGGTCACGCTCGACGGCGACCCGGTCCGGTCCGAGCCCGCCGACTCCGTCTCCCTCAACCGCCTCTACTTCCTGTAGTTCCCGCCGCCAGTCCTCCTTGAAGTCCTTCCATAGGGATCACCATGACCTTCCGCATGCCCGCCGAGTGGGCCCCGCACGAGCGCACCTGGATGGCCTGGCCGGGCCCCAACCCCACCTTCACGGACGAGCGCGAGCTCGCCGAGGGGCGGGCCGCCTGGGCTGCCGTCGCCCGTGCCGTACGCCGCTTCGAGCCCGTCACGATGGTCGTCGGGACCGGGCAGAGCGCGTCGGCCCGCGCGCTCCTCGGCCCCGACATCGAGCTGGTCGAGCGCGATCTCGACGACGCGTGGATGCGGGACATCGGCCCCACCTTCGTCCGTGACGGCGATCAACTGGCCGCCGTGGACTGGATCTTCAACGGCTGGGGCGGCCAGGACTGGGCCCGCTGGGAGCACGACGCGAAGATCGCCCGGCACGTCGCCGACATCGCGGGCGTACCCGTCCACTCCTCGCCCCTGGTCAACGAAGGCGGCGGCATCCACGTCGACGGCGAGGGCACGGTCCTGCTGACCGACACCGTCCAGCTCGACCCGGGACGCAACCCCGGCCTGACCCGCGAGCAGGCCGAGGAGGCCATCCACGCCCGCATCGGCACGCACAAGGCGATCTGGCTGCCGCGCGGCCTGACCGGTGACTACGGCCAGTTCGGCACCCGGGGGCACGTCGACATCGTCGCCGCCTTCGCCGCGCCCGGCATCGTCCTCGTCCACTCGCAACAGGACCCCGCCCACCCGGACTTCGAGGTCAGCAAGGAGATCATCGGGGTCCTTCGGGGGCAGACCGACGCCCGGGGCCGCGCCCTGCAGATCGTCGAGGTGCCGGCGCCGACCGTCCTGGCCGACGACGAGGGCTGGGTCGACTACTCCTACATCAACCACTACCTCTGCAACGGCGGCGTCGTCCTGTGCTCCTTCGACGACCCGCGCGACGAGATCGCGGCAGGCATCTTCCGCCGGCTCTTCCCGGAGCGGACCGTGACGCTCGTGGACGCCCGTACGATCTTTGCCGGGGGTGGTGGCATCCACTGCATCACCCAGCAGCAGCCCAAGATCTAGCGCAGGAGTCCCCGTGGCCGAGGCCGCACGCCGGAAGAACGCACCACCGCGCGAGGACGTGCTTGCCGCAGCCATGGAGATGATCGCCGAGCGCGGCCTGGAGAAGCTGACCATGGCCGCGCTCGGCCGCGAGGTCGGCATGAGCAGCGGCCACCTCCTCTACTACTTCCGCACCAAGGACGAGCTGCTCCTGCGCACCCTGGAGTGGAGCGAAGCCGCGCTCGGCGCCGAGCGCGGCCGGCTGCTCGCCCGGCAGGGCACGGCCCGCGAGCGGCTCGACGCGTACGTCGACCTGTACGTCCCCGACGCCCCCGGCGACCCCCACTGGACGCTCTGGCTGGAGGTCTGGAACCGCTCCCTGAACGCCGACGAGGACGAGCGTGACCGCCAGGTCGCCATCGAGAGCGCCTGGCACCGTGACCTGGTGGCGCTGCTCGCCGAAGGCGTGTCACGGGGCGAGTTCCACGCCTTCGACCCCGACCGCTTCGCTGCCCGGCTGCGGGCGCTGCTCGACGGATTCTCCATCCATGTGGCGATCGGGCTGCGCGGCACGGGACGTGACCAGATCCTGGCCCACGTCAGGGAGTTCCTGGACGGAGCGCTCGGCTCAGGCACGCGGGACCCGGAGACCCCCGTCTAGGTTGTACGCATTTCTGCGGATTGTGTGTTTCCTGGTGGTGCGCTTGTATCCCCGTGGGCCCTCGGTGCGGTCCGGCGCCGACCTCGCACGCACCGAACCGAGGAAGTCCGTCCGCACGGAACTCTGAGCAACCACGGGGGAATTGACCATGCACAGCACCAAGCGCCGCGCCGCCCTGGCCGCCGCCGCACTCGTCGCGGCGGTCACCGCCACGACATTGCCCGCCGCCTTCGCCGCGCCCGCCGCCGACGCGCCCCGCACCGAGGGCGTCAGCGTCACGGCCGAGGGCAAGGCCGCCGGTGACCGCTCGGCGGGGGCCGTGATCAGCCGGAACGGCAGGTACGCCGCCTTCGACTCCGCCGCCACCGACCTGGCGGCGGGCGACACCAACGGCCTGAACGACATCTTCGTACGCGATCTGAGCACCCGGAAGACCGAGCGGATCGCCCTGCAAGGACGTGACGTCAGGAGCCCCTCGCTGAGCGCCGACGGGCGTTACGTCGCCATGATCACCAGCCCCGCGGACGCCTACTCGGTGTCCGACGTCCGGCTCTACGACCGCAGGACCAAGAAGTTCGAGCGCCTCGACGTCGAGCTGCCCGACGGCTATCCCGGGGACAGCGCGGGCAGCGTGTCCCTGAGCGCGAACGGCCGCTACGCCGTGTTCAGCACGGACGGCCCGCAGTTCGACGGTACGGCGGTCTTCCTGCGCGACCGGAAGACCGGGGTCACCGAGAAGGTCAGCCACCCGTACACGGGCGGCGACGGGGAGCGCAACGCCCACTCGCCGACCGTCAGTGACGACGGCCGTCGCGTCGCCTACGCGACCTCGTTCGTCAACGGCCCGCGCGGGGACGACTGGAGCGACCTCTGGGTGCGCGACCGCGGGACGGGCGAGGTGACGCAGGCCGACCGTTCCCACGACGGCTCCAAGACCGAGAAGGAGTCCCTCGCCCCGTCCATCAGCGGAGACGGCCGCACCGTCGTCTTCGAGTCCCGTGACACCCACCTCGTCCCGAACGACGACGACGGCGCCTGGAACGTCTTCGTGCACGACCTCGCGTCGGGCAAGAACCAGCGCATCCACGGCACCCAGGGCGGCCCCGGCCAGGCCTACACCCGCTCGCCCGCCATCAGCGCCGACGGCCGCCATCTGACGTTCATGTCGGAGCTCACCGAGGCCGGCTCCGAGTACGGCAAGGAGTGGCCCGTCTACCTGCGGGACCTGAAGAAGGGCAGCACCACGCTCGTCACGCCGGACACCACGGGCGGCGCGGCCTCGGCGCAGGTCGCTCCCGGCGGCATCTCGGCGGACGCACGTCGCATCGCGTTCCTCAGCGGCGACGCGACCTTGCTGAGCGGCGACACCAACGACGGCGACGACACCTTCGTGCGTCACCTGCGCTGACGCCTCATCGCCATGCGGGCGGCGCGTCCCACGCGTCGCCCGCATCCAGGTGTCCCATGGCGTCCACGTATGCCCGCATCGTGAGACGGGGCAGCGCGGTGTGTGCGGGCTGTGGCAGGCTGCCACCGTGCTCTCGTTCGCCATGATTATTGGCAGCAGGCGCGCCGGTCCGCAGTGACCGTCTCGTACCACCATGTACGGGCGGACACCGTCGTCTCTCAGACCCGCGCGCAAACCTCTCGTACCCACGAGGGGTTTTTTCGTTTCCTGGCCCAACATCAGCCGGACGCGGAGCGCGGGGGATCATTGAGGCGGTGGAGCCGGTCATTCCGGTAGACCGAGATCCGACACAGGAGCCAGATCAGCATGACGGAAACCAGCACACCCGACGATGCGTTCCACGTCTTTGACACCACGCTGCGCGACGGCGCGCAGCGTGAGGGAATCAACCTGACCGTCGCGGACAAGCTGACCATCGCCCGGCACCTGGACGACTTCGGCGTGGGCTTCATCGAGGGCGGCTGGCCGGGCGCCAACCCCCGCGACACCGAGTTCTTCGCCCGCGCATCGCAAGAGATCACCTTCCGGCACGCCCAGCTCGTCGCCTTCGGCGCCACACGCCGCGCCGGTGGTTCGGCGGCCACGGACCCGCAGGTCAACGCCCTGCTCGAGTCCGGCGCCCCGGTCATCACGCTCGTCGCCAAAGCCCATGACCGGCACGTCGAACTCGCCCTGCGCACCACCCTGGAGGAGAACCTGGAGATGGTGCGCGACACCGTCTCCTACCTCCGCGACCAGGGGCGGCGCGTCTTCGTCGACTGCGAGCACTTCTTCGACGGCTACCGCGCCAACCCCGCGTACGCGAAAGCCGTCGTCCGTACGGCCTGTGAGGCGGGCGCCGACGTCGTCGTCCTCTGCGACACCAACGGCGGCATGCTCCCCGCGCAGGTCAAGGCCATCGTCGGCACCGTCATCGCCGACACCGGCGCCCGTCTCGGCATCCACGCGCAGGACGACACGGGGTGCGCGGTCGCCAACACCCTCGCCGCCGTCGACGCCGGTGCCACCCACGTGCAGTGCACCGCCAACGGCTACGGCGAGCGGGTCGGCAACGCCAACCTCTTCCCCGTCGTCGGCGCCCTGGAGCTCAAGTACGGCAAGCAGGTCCTGCCCGAGGGCGCGCTGCGCGAGATGACACGCGTCTCGCACGCCATCGCCGAGGTCGTGAACCTCACCCCCTCCACCCACCAGCCGTACGTGGGCGTATCGGCCTTCGCCCACAAGGCGGGCCTGCACGCCTCCGCGATCAAGGTCGACCCGGACCTCTACCAGCACATCGACCCGGACCTGGTGGGCAACCGCATCCGGATGCTGGTCTCGGACATGGCGGGGCGCGCCTCCATCGAGCTCAAGGGCAAGGAGCTCGGGATCGACCTGGGCGACGACCGGGAGCTGGTGGGCCGGGTCGTGGAGCGGGTCAAGGAGCGTGAGCTCAGCGGCTACACGTACGAGGCCGCCGACGCGTCTTTCGAGCTGCTGCTCCGCGAGGAGGTCGAGGGCCGGGCGCGCCGCTACTTCCGCGTCGAGTCCTGGCGGGCCATCGTCGAGGACCGGCCCGACGGCACGCACGCGAACGAGGCGACCGTGAAGCTGTGGGCCAAGGGCGAGCGCATCGTCGCCACGGCGGAGGGAAACGGGCCGGTCAACGCCCTCGACCGGTCGCTCCGCGTCGGCCTCGAACGGATCTACCCCCAGCTCGCCAAGATGGAGCTGGTCGACTACAAGGTCCGCATCCTGGAGGGCAAGCACGGCACGTCGTCCACGACCCGGGTGCTGATCTCGACCAGCGACGGTGACGGCGAGTGGTCGACGGTGGGCGTGGCGGAGAACGTGATCGCGGCGTCGTGGCAGGCCCTGGAGGACGCGTACACCTTCGGTCTGCTGCGGGCGGGCGTCGAGCCCGTCGAATAGAAAACTGGTTCGGCTCAGGACCGCCGTAGCCCGCCCGACTGGGTTAGCTTCGAAGTATGAGCAATGGGACGAAGCGAATATTCCTCGCACTGTCCGGGATGCTCCTGTCCCTGGGTGCCGTGTCGTTCACGGCGGCGCCCGGGGCCGCGGCCGCCACCAGTGTCCCGGCCGTGGCCGACGCCTGGGAGAAGAGCCCGGTGTACGTGGATCCGGCCGCCTCGGACCAGCTGTCCGGGGCCGACGCGGATGCCATCGCGGAGAAGATCAAGGACGCCGACAAGCCGGTGTTCGTGGCGGTGCTGCCCGCGGACTTCCCCAAGCAGGACCTCTTCCAGAAGCTGCGTACCGAGACCGGCGTGACGGGTGTGTACGGGGTCCGGCTGGGCGACGCGTTCGACGCGAAGGCCGACCGGGCGGTGCTGAGCAACGCGGCCGTGTCGAACCTCGTCACGACGTACGGGGACGAGGGCGACACCAAGACCCAGCTCAACGACTTCGTCGACCAGGCGGTGAAGGACGCCCGTGGCTCCGCGCCGGCTTCGTGGGACGCCGGCGGCTCCGACAGCGGCACCCCCGTCGGCGCGCTGATCGGCGTCGGTGCGGTGCTCGTCGCGGGCGGCGGCGCCACGTACGCGGTGGTCCGGCGCAACCGGCGGCGCAAGGCCGAGGAGCAGCGTGTCGCGCTGGAGAAGCTGCGGGTCGTGGTGGACGAGGACATCACGGCGTACGGCGAGGAGCTGGACCGGCTCGACTTCCACCCCGCCGAGGCGGGAGCGGACGACGCGATGCGCACGGACTACGAACGGTCCCTCGACTCGTACGAGAAGGCGAAGTCGTTCATGGCGGCGGCGCGGCGTCCCGAAGAGGTGCGGGCCGTCACCCAGTCCCTGGAGGACGGCCGCTTCTCGCTCGCCCTGCTCACCGCACGACGGGAGGGCCGCCCGCTGCCGGAGCGGCGCGCCCCCTGCTTCTTCGACCCGCGGCACGGCCCTTCCGTCAAGGACGCCCCCTGGGCGCCGCAGGGCGGCGCCGAGCGGACGGTTCCGGTGTGCCTGGCGGACGCGACGCGCCTCGCGGACGGCGAGGAGCCGATGTCCCGGACGGTGGTCACGGAGTCGGGGGAGCGGCGCCCGTACTGGGAGGCGGGCCCGGCCTACGGACCCTGGGCCGGCGGCTACTTCGGCGGCGGCATGCTGCCGGGCCTGCTGGTCGGCACGATGCTGGGCGGAATGATGGCGAGCCCGGCGTACGCGGCGGACTACGGCGGGGGTTACGGCGACTTCGGCGGCGCGGGCGCCGGGTACGAGGGCGGGGACTACTCGGGCTCGGACTTCGACCCCGGCGATTACGGGGGTGGCTTCGGGGGCGGGGACTACGGCGGGGGTGGCGGCGACTTCGGTGGTGGCGGTTTCTAGCGGGTTGACGGCACGAAGGCTTCACGAGACGATACGTATCGTACCGTCTTGTTGAACCCCTCGTTGCTACGGAAGGTCACCCCATGCGGCCACAGCAGCAGTACGTCGAAGCGGCCCCCGGCATCCGCCTGTGGACGGAGCGGCGTGGTGCGCCCGACGCCCCCGCGCTGCTCCTGATCATGGGCGCCCAGGCCTCCGGACTCGGCTGGCCCGACGCCCTGGTCGACGCACTCGCCGACCGGCACCAAGTCATCCGCTACGACCACCGGGACACGGGGCGCTCCACCGCCGCCTTCGACGAACGCCCTTATCCCGTCACCGACTTGGCGCGGGATGCCGTGGCCGTCCTGGACGGCTGGGGAGTGGAGCGTGCGCATGTGGTGGGCATGTCCCTCGGTGGCATGCTGACCCAGCTGGTCCTCGCCGACCACCCCGAGCGCGTCCTCAGCGCCACGCTCATCGGCACCTGCGCGCTCAGCGAGACCCCGTACGTGGCACCGGACGGGACCCGGGTGCCCGTGGGTGAACTCCCCGGCATCGCGCCGGAAGTCCTGGAGATGTGGTCCCGGCCGGTCCAGGACACGGGGGTCGAGGCCGAGCTCGACCGCAGGGTGGAGCACTGGCGCGTCCTGAACGGCCGCCAACTCGACGTGGACGACGCGTACTTCCGTGACCTGGAGCGCCGGATCATCGAGCACGCCGGGACCCACGTCGCCTCGACCGCCCATGCCCGCGCCGACGACTCCCACATGCTCCGCACCGACGAACTGGCCGGCACGAACGTCCCCACGCTCGTCGTCTCCGCCCCCGCCGAGCCGGTGTTCCCGCCCCCGCACCCCCAGCACCTGGCGCAGGTCATCGGTGGCGGGAGCGCGCGCGTGGTGGAGATCGCGGGCATGGGCCACGCGCTGCCCCCGGCGGTCCAGGGCCCCCTCGCCAAGGCGATCCTGACCCACACGGACGCGGCCCACCTCTAGGACCTTCCGGCGAATGCCGCCGCTCAGCCGCCGCGTGCCACCAGCCCGGCGGCCAACGCGCACGCGAAACGAACAAACCCACCCACCCCACCCTGATGCAGGGTGATCGGGTGGGTGGGTGGGTGGGCAAGCATCCGTCGCGAAGCGGCGGGGCAGAACGGCGCCCAGGGCTCAGGAGCCAGAACGAATCGCGGAGATGTCGAAGCGCAGCTTGATCTTGTCGGAGACCAGCACCCCGCCCGTCTCCAGCGCCGCGTTCCACGTAAGGCCCCAGTCCGAGCGCAGGATCTCCGCCTTGCCCTCGAAGCCGACGCGCTCGTTGCCGAAGGGGTCCGTGGCCGAGCCGTTGAACTCCAGGTCGATGGCGAGCTCCTTCGTGGTGCCGAGAATCGTCAGGTCACCGGTGATGCGGTAGTCGTCGCCGCCCAGCGCCTCCGCCTTGGTGGAGCGGAAGGTCATCTCGGGGAACTCGTCGGTCTTGAAGAAGTCCGCGCTCTTCAGGTGACCGTCACGGTCGGCGCTGCCGGTGTCGATGCTCCCCATCTGCACGTCGATGGAGGCCGTCGACTGGCCCGGGTCCGTACCGTCCAGGTGCAGCGCGCCGGCGACGTCGGTGAAGGAACCCTTGACGTTCGTGACCATGGCGTGGCGGGCGACGAAGCCGATCGACGTGTGCGAGGGGTCGATCGTGTAGTCGCCGGTCAGGGCGGCCAGCTCCGGGGTGACCGGGGCAACGGCCGTGGCGGTGGCGGAGGAGGAAGCGGACGAGGTGGCGGTTTCGTTCTTGCGGCCGAAGAGACCCATGACTGCTCCTTGGGGACGAGCTGCGGGCGGGAGGCCCGAGCTGCGAGCTACGGGGGACGTATCTATTGAATGTTCAACGAGATTGACTGTAGCGCGATTCAGTTCAACATTCAACCTATGGCGGAACGTGCTCGACCGGTGGCGCACGGTGCTCACCCGGCCGCCGACCTGTGAGCTGTCTCTCACGCACCCCTTTGTGGAATCCCTACAGCCGCAGACAGCCCTGAGCAGTCACTTCGCGCGCACAGCGAAGGGCTTCTGTTCGGGGGTGCCAGGAAAACGGGCCGGAGACTGTGCAGAGTCGACGGTCCGTTTCTCCAGGTGCACTTCGTAAGGTCACTACATGACCGTTTTGGACGACACCGCTTCTTCTCCCGAAGGCGAGCCCACCGACGCACGCGGCCGCGTGGCCGAGCTGCACGCGATCCGTGCCGAGGCGCTGCGCGGCCCCAGCGAGAAGGCGACGAAGGCCCAGCACGCCAAGGGCAAGCTGACCGCACGCGAGCGGATCGAGCTGCTTCTGGACGCGGGGTCGTTCCAGGAGGTCGAGCAGTTGCGCCGGCACCGGGCGACCGGATTCGGCCTGGAGGCGAAGAAGCCGTACACCGACGGTGTCATCACCGGCTGGGGCACGGTCGAGGGCCGCACGGTCTTCGTGTACGCCCACGACTTCCGCATCTTCGGCGGCGCCCTTGGCGAGGCCCACGCCACGAAGATCCACAAGATCATGGACATGGCCATCGCGGCCGGTGCCCCGCTGGTCTCCCTGAACGACGGCGCGGGCGCCCGTATCCAGGAGGGCGTCTCGGCGCTCGCCGGATACGGCGGCATCTTCCAGCGCAACACCAAGGCCTCGGGCGTCATCCCGCAGATCTCGGTGATGCTCGGCCCGTGCGCCGGGGGAGCGGCCTACAGCCCGGCCCTGACCGACTTCGTCTTCATGGTCCGCGAGACCTCGCAGATGTTCATCACCGGACCCGACGTGGTCCGCGCCGTGACCGGCGAGGAGATCACGCAGAACGGCCTCGGCGGCGCGGACGTCCACGCCGAGACGAGCGGCGTCTGCCACTTCGCGTACGACGACGAGGAGACCTGCCTCGCCGAGGTCCGCTACCTCATCGCGATGCTGCCCTCGAACAACCGCGAGAACCCGCCCACCCACGACTCGGACGACCCGGCGGACCGCCGCTCGGACGTCCTGCTCGACCTGGTCCCGGCCGACGGCAACCGTCCGTACGACATGGCCAAGGTCATCGAGGAGCTCGTCGACGACGGCGACTTCCTGGAGGTCCACGAGCGCTGGGCGCGCAACATCATCTGCGCCCTGGCCCGCCTGGACGGCAAGGTCGTCGGCATCGTCGCCAACCAGCCGCAGTCGCTGGCCGGTGTCCTGGACATCGAGGCCTCCGAGAAGGCGGCCCGCTTCGTCCAGATGTGCGACGCCTTCAACATCCCGATCGTGACCCTCCTGGACGTCCCCGGCTTCCTGCCGGGCGTCGACCAGGAGCACGGCGGGATCATCCGGCACGGCGCCAAGCTCCTGTACGCGTACTGCAACGCCACCGTGCCGCGCATCTCGCTGATCCTGCGCAAGGCCTACGGCGGCGCGTACATCGTCATGGACTCCCAGTCCATCGGCGCCGACCTGACCTACGCCTGGCCCACCAACGAGATCGCGGTGATGGGCGCCGAGGGCGCCGCCAACGTCATCTTCCGCCGGCAGATCGCGGCGGCCGAGGACCCCGAGGCCATGCGGCAGAAGATGGTCAAGGAGTACAAGGCCGAGCTCATGCACCCCTACTACGCGGCCGAGCGCGGCCTGGTCGACGACGTGATCGACCCCGCCGCCACCCGCGAGGTGCTCATCAGCTCCCTCGCGATGCTCCGCAACAAGCACGCAGACCTGCCGTCGCGCAAGCACGGCAACCCCCCGCAGTAATCCTGCAGTAGCCCACAAGGAGAACGCTGCACATGAACACTCCCGACATCCGCGTCGAGAAGGGCCACGCCGAGCCCGAGGAGGTCGCCGCCATCACGGCGATCCTGCTGGCCCGTAGCGCCGCCGCCACCGCGCAGGCCCCCACGCCCCGCCGAGGCCGCGACAAGGCCGGCTGGCGCCGCCTGGAGCGCACCCCCGGCTTCCGTGCCCCGCACAGCTGGCAGGGCTGAGCCCCAGCCGCCCGACGGCACACCGCGAAGGCCCCGGTACTCCACGGAGTACCGGGGCCTTCGCGCTGCCACGACGTCGCGCCGCCCGGAGACGGGTACGCGAAGGGCCCCGCACCCACCTGAGGGTGCGGGGCCCGTCCACGTACAGGCGAGGACCGCTAGCGCAGGCGCGCCATCAACGCGTGCTCCACGAGCGTGATCAGCGCGCTCTTCGCGTCGGCGCGATGCCGTGCGTCCGTCGTGATGATCGGGGTGTCCGGGCCGATCTGCAGCGCCTCGCGCACCTCGTCCGGCGTGTACGGCTGGTGGCCGTCGAAGCCGTTGAGGGCGATGACGAAGGGCAGGCCGGAGTTCTCGAAGTAGTCGACGGCGGGGAAGCAGTCGGCGAGCCTCCTCGTGTCGACCAGGACCACCGCGCCGATGGCGCCGCGTACGAGGTCGTCCCACATGAACCAGAAGCGGTCCTGACCCGGCGTACCGAAGAGGTACAGGATCAGGTCCTGGTCCAGGGTGATGCGGCCGAAGTCCATGGCCACCGTGGTGGTGGTCTTGTCCCCGGTGTGGGTGAGGTCGTCGATGCCCGCGGAGGCGGACGTCATGACGGCCTCGGTGCGCAGCGGGTTGATCTCAGAGACCGCCCCGACGAACGTGGTCTTGCCCACGCCGAAGCCGCCCGCCACCACGATCTTCGCGGAGGTGGTGGAGCGAGCTGTTGCTCCGCCGCTAGAGCTTGCGAAGTCCACTGAGCACCCTTTCGAGCAGTGTCACGTCTGGCTGGCCGCCGGCGGACTCGTCGCCGCCAGGCTGATGGATGGCGACAAGTCCGGCCTCCGCCAGGTCGGCTACGAGGATCCGGGCGACGCCGAGAGGAATGGTGAGAAGTGCCGAGATCTCAGCGACTGACTTGATCTCGCGGCACAGATTGCAGATTCGCTGATGCTCGGGCAACTGGCCCTGCAACTGATGCGGTTGGGCGGTGGTGTGCACCAGCGCCTCGATGGCGAGCTGGTACCGGGGCCTGGTGCGGCCGCCCGTCATGGCGTACGGGCGCACCAGGGGGTTGCTCGCAGCGGGCGCCGACTCGGGCGCGCGTCGCTGTGGTTGCACTGGCTGGATCCTGGGGGTGTGAGGCTGCTCGTACGGGCTCTGGCGGGGGCCCGGCTGCTGCGGCTGCTGGTAGGGCCTGCGGTGCTGGCTGGGCGCGGAGGGGAAGTTGTAACGGTTGGGCGCCCCGTCGTGCGGTCCCTGCCCCTGGCCGTGACCAGGCGACCAGTTGGCCGATGACGAACCGTCCGGGGGTGTTCCTGAGCCTGCCACGTACTCCTCCTCCGACTGTGCCGGGCACCATCATTCTGGAGCCGCGTCCCGAAACCTTACGGGCACGGGACGCGAAAACGCACCGTACGTCTACTAGTTGAGAAGGCTCCCCTGCAGCTCCGCACGCAGGTCGGGCGTGAGCACGGTCCCGGCACGGTCGACAAGAAGTGCCATCTCGTACCCAATGAGACCGATGTCCGCATCCGGGTGGGCGAGGACGGCCAGCGAGGAGCCGTCAGAGATGGACATAAGGAAGAGAAATCCTCGCTCCATCTCCACAACGGTCTGGGTCACGGAACCGCCCTCGAAGATCCGGGAGGCCCCGGCGGTGAGGGAGGTCAGACCGGATGCGACGGCCGCGAGCTGGTCGGCCCGGTCGCGGGGGAAGCCTTCGGACATCGCCAGAAGGAGTCCGTCGGCGGAGACCACCACCGTGTGGGACACCCCAGGGGTGTTGTCCACGAAGTTGGTGATCAACCAGTTCAGGTTCTGCGCCGCCTGGCTCATCGGGCTCACACTAACGCTCCTGGTTGTAGGTGCTGTCAGGTCCACCGCGGTGATTACCGGTGTCCTGGCCATTCGTGGTGTCACTGCCTGCGCTGCGTCCCCGCTGGACGCCGCGGCGCAGGTTGCTCAGCCGACCCCGAACGTCCTCGGGGTCGCGGGAGACCTGAGGGCCGCCCTGTGGGGTCTGTTCCGCCGTGCCCTCGACCAGATTGGCCTTGGGCACCCGCTTCGGGAGACCGGACGGGGTGACGCCACCCGCCTTGGGCTCCTTCAGCGACTCGGCGCGCAGCCAGCGGTCGTCGTTGGACGACGAACGCCAGTTGCTCTCGCTGTTGCCGACATTGTTCCCGAAGGCGTCGCCGGTGTTGTTCCCGAACGCGTCGCCCATCGGGGCCGACGCGCTGTCGTTGCCCGTCGCACCGGTGGATCCGCGGCGCGGAAGACCCGCGGCGGTGGTGTCGTGGACTGCGGACGGGACCGGTCCGGGACGCTCGAAGCCTACGCGCTCGGCGCCGTTCGCGGGAGCCGCCGGACCGGATTCCGGTTCCGGAGAGTACTCGGCCTGATACGCACCCGAGTTGTTCTCATATCCGTCGCTCGACGGCCAGTCGTCCTGGTGAGAGCGGTCGGGGTAGGCCGCGAACGGCTCGGAGACAGCACCCGTACGAGCGGCGTGATCGTCGTGACCGGCCTCCGTATAGGGGGCGTCCTGGTAACCGTCACGCGCCGGGTAGTACGCGTCGTCGTACGCCGGCTGCGCGGCCTGGCCCTGGTTGTACTCGTCGTACACCGGGGCCTGCTGGTCGTACGCGGGATCAAAACCGCCCTGCTGCTCGAAGCCCTGCTGCTGCGGGGATATCTCGTCGCGGAAGAGCGGACGGCCGTCGCCGGACTGGGCCTGCGCCTCCAGGGCGGCACGCCGCTCCTCGCGCATCAGCGAGCGACCGACGGGGTCGAGGTCCGCGGGTTCGACGGCGTCGCTGTTGTACCGGCTGTCGTCGAAGCCCAGTTCGGCCGCCGTACGCATCGGCTGGTGGTTGAACGCGGGCTGCTCCGGGGCCTGCTGCTCCGGCATGATCGAGGAGACCGTGAACTCGGACTCCGGCAGCTGGTTCTCGCCGCCGCCACCGTGCGTGATCCCGTCGGGCAGCATGACCAGCGAGGTCGTGCCCGCCTGCTCGCCCGAGGGGCGCAGCTGGACGCGGATGCCGTGCCGGTCGGAGAGCCGCCCGACCACGAACAGACCCATGCGCTGGGAGATCGCGGCGTCCACCGTCGGCGGGTTGGCCAGCTTGTGGTTGATGTCCGCGAAGTCCTCGGCGGTGAGGCCGATGCCCTTGTCGTGGATCTCGACCATGATGCGGCCGTCGGGGAGACGGGTCGCGGTGACGCGGACCTTGGTCTGCGGCGAGGAGAACGTGGTGGCGTTCTCCAGGAGCTCGGCGAGCAGGTGCACGAGGTCGGTCACGGCGAGGCCGTGGATCTCGGCCTCCGGCACGCCGGAGAGCTCGATGCGCTCGTACTGCTCCACCTCGGAGGAGGCGGCGCGCAGGACGTCGACCAGCGGGACCGGCTGGTCCCAGCGGCGGCCCGGCTCCTCGCCGGAGAGGACCAGGAGGTTCTCGCCGTTGCGTCGCATACGGGTCGCCAGGTGGTCCAGGCGGAAGAGGCTCTCCAGCTGGTCCGGGTCGGCCTCGTTGTTCTCCAGGTCGGTGATGAGGGTCAGCTGGCCCTCGATCAGGGACTGGTTGCGGCGCGAGAGGTTGGTGAAGATCGCGTTGATGTTGCCTCGCAGCAGGGCCTGCTCGGCGGCGAGCCTGACGGCCTCGCGGTGCACCTGGTCGAAGGCGCGGGCGACCTCGCCGATCTCGTCCGTGGAGGAGATCGGGATGGGCTGCACGCGGGTGTCGACGCGTCCGGGGTCGGTGCGCGAGAGCTGGTCGACCAGCATCGGCAGACGCTGCTCGGCGATGCCGAAGGCGGCCGTACGCAGCTGGCGCATCGCCTTGGACATCTGGCGGGCCATCATCCCGGCCAGGATGAAGGCGGCGAGCAGCGCGATCACGACGATGGCGCCGGTGATGTACGCGTTGCGCTGGGCGTCGGCGGCGATGTCCGACGCCTCGGTCACCGCCTTGTCGGCGAGGTCGGACTCGATGGTGCGGTAGGCGTCGAACTTGGCGGACGTCGTGGCCCACCAGGCTTCCTTGGTGACGCCCTTGCCGGCGAGGGTGACGCGGGCGCTGGGCTGCGTGCTCGGCAGCGTCGCGATGGCGGAGACCATGTCCTCGGCGGACGGCGGCGGGACGAACGTCTTGCCCTGGGCCTTCGCGGCGGCGGCCGCCTGCTTGGCCTGCTTCTCGCCGTCGGCCTTCAGCTTCTTCTTGGCGGCCTCGAGCTTGGCGACGTCCTCGGGGGTGCCACCGCCCGTGTACTCCTCGATGGCGATGCCCTCGAGGTAGGCGTACGAGGAGAGGGCCACCTTCTGCTTGCCGAAGCTGCTCGCGGTGGGACCGGGCTTGACCAGCAGGTGCATGCCGATGGAGCGCTCGAGGGAGAGCGCGGCCTTGGTCAGTGAGATGGCGTAGACGGTCCGGCCGTAGCTGGTGATGTTTCCGGTGCCCAGACCGAGCTCGTTGGCGAACTCCATCAGGGGGTGCTGGATACCGACGTAGGCCTCTTCGGTCTGCGCGCCGGGGAGCTTGGAGGTGTACGCGGCCTGGCGCAGGGACTGAAGGCCCGGCTCCACCTTGTGGAAGCCGTCGAGGCGGCGCTTGAGGCCTTCCTTCTGCGGCATGTTCTCGGCGGCGGCGTCGAACTCGTCGGCGGCCTTGTCGGTGGCCTTGCGGGCCTTCACGACGGCCGGGGCGTTCTTCTCGCCGCGCAGCAGCGGGGCGGCGGAGATGTCGCGCTCTTCGATGAGGCGGTTGCCGTAGTTCAGGGAGGCCTGCACGAGGCGGGCCGTGTTCTCGGCGTCCTGGGCCTCGTTCCAGGTGTCGATCGAGCCCTTGACCTGGAAGCCGCCCATGACGAGGCCGACGAGCACGGGTATGAGGAGGATCGCGTTCAGGCGGGTCGGCACGCGCCAGTTGCGCGGGGACATTCTGCCGCCGGAGGGCGCCGGCGGTTCCATGCCCTGCACATCGGCGGGGGACGCCGCTGTGCGCGGCGGCGGGGTGAAGTTGCCCCGCGTGTCCCGCGTCTGCGGCGGTGCGGGGCTCGTCTTGCTTCGCCTCACTCGACCAACAACCTCTCGGCGGCGGGACCTACACCGGTCCCGCTGTCGTCTCCAAGGCCCGTGCTACTGGGCAGTTCAGCGCATTCCAGCACGTCAGGGGGTCCTCTACCAAACAGTGGGAAGGGCAAGTTCCGAGTGGTGTAAGCCTCAGATAAAACGGTCAAAAAGAGCGAGCCCCGCCAAAAGGCGGGGCTCTTGTGCGCGCAGCGACACCGAATGACCGCGACGCGTGGCGGCGCCCGGTGAATTCTCTGTCGAAACGTTATGAACAGAGCGGTCATCCGTGTCAAAAGACACAGACCACTCTGTGGAATCTACGGCAACTGCCGTACGCCCTCGTCTACTTGAGTCGGGCCATAAGTGCGTGCTCGACCAGTGTGATCAGGCCACTCTTTGCGTCCGCACGGTGTCGGGCGTCCGTGGTGATGATCGGGGTGTTGGGACCGATCTGGAGAGCTTCGCGCACCTCATCGGGGGTGTACGGCTGGTGGCCGTCGAAGCCGTTGAGGGCGATGACGAAGGGCAGGCCGGAGTTCTCGAAGTAGTCGACGGCCGGAAAACAGTCCGCGAGACGGCGGGTGTCGACGAGCACGACGGCACCGATGGCGCCGCGTACGAGGTCGTCCCACATGAACCAGAAGCGGTCCTGTCCGGGCGTACCGAAGAGGTACAGGATCAGGTCCTGGTCCAGGGTGATGCGGCCGAAGTCCATGGCGACGGTCGTCGTCGTCTTGTCGCCGGTGTGGGTGAGGTCGTCGATGCCCGCGGAGGCGGACGTCATGACGGCCTCGGTGCGCAGCGGGTTGATCTCAGAGACCGCCCCGACGAACGTGGTCTTGCCCACGCCGAAGCCGCCCGCCACCACGATCTTCGCGCTGGTGGTGGAGCGGCCTCCGCCGCTGCTAGAGCTTGCGAAGTCCACTGAGCACCCTTTCGAGCAGTGTCACGTCTGGCTGGCCGCCGGCGTTCTCGTCGCCGCCGGGCTGGTGAATGGCGACGAGCCCGGCCTCGGCCAGGTCGGCCACGAGAATCCTGGCCACGCCGAGCGGCATGGAGAGCAGAGCCGAAACCTCGGCCACCGACTTGACCTCGCGGCACAGGTGGCAGATGCGCTGGTGCTCCGGGAGCAGCCCCATCAGCTGCGCCGGGTCGGCCGTCGTGCTCACCAGCGCCTCTATCGCGAGCTGGTAGCGGGGCCTTGTCCGGCCGCCGGTCATCGCGTAAGGACGCACCAGCGGCTGGTCGCCTTCATAGCCGTACGACGCCTGAGAGCCGTACGGTTCGTGAGAGGCGTTGGGCGGGGTCATGGATCCTCCGGGCGGGACAGCAGGTGGTCTGCGTGCCGTCTGATAGAGCCGGTGGGGGGCACCAGGTTGGCCGGACGGTGGTCAGTACGTTCGGTCGGTGGGGCGGCCGATGAAGAGAGCTAGTGCAGCAGGCTGCCCTGCAGTTCGGCGCGGAGGTCCGGGGTCAGGACGGCGCCCGCGCGGTCCACGAGGAGCGCCATCTCGTAGCCGACGAGGCCGATGTCGCACTCGGGGTGCGCGAGCACGGCGAGGGACGAACCGTCGGAGACCGACATGAGGAAGAGGAACCCCCGCTCCATCTCCACCACGGTCTGGGTGACGGCGCCGCCCTCGAAGATCCGCGAGGCCCCGGCGGTGAGGGAGGTCAACCCTGAGGCGACCGCGGCCAACTGGTCGGCGCGGTCACGCGGGAATCCCTCGGACATCGCCAGAAGCAGGCCGTCGGCGGAGACCACGACGGTGTGCGACACCCCGGGGGTGTTGTCCACGAAGTTCGTGATCAACCAGTTCAGATTCTGTGCCGCCTGGCTCGGACTCAACTAACGCTCCTGCTGGTGAGTGGGGAAGCTGCCGGTCTGGCCGGTACCGGCCTGACGACCCTGCTGGATACCCCGACGGAGATTCGTCAGCCGGCCGCGCACGTCGTCGGGCGCACGCGAGACCTGCGGACCTGTGCTGTCCTGCTGTTGCTGAGCGGTGCCCGCGACGAGGTTGGCTCGCGGGACGCGGCGCGGCAGGCCGGATGTGGTGACGCCACCGGCGGACGGCTGCCGGACGCGCTCGGCCTGGCGGCCCAGCTCGTCGTTGGGCGAGGTGCGCCAGGAGGCGGCACTGCCGTTCGTGACGTGGCTGCCGTTCCCGCCACCGGTTCCGTTGGCCGGCGAGGAGGGGGCGGCGGGCGTTCCGTTCGGACGCTGGGAGGCGCCCGGGTGCTGCGGCTGCTGTGCCTGCGGCCTCGACGGAAGGGACGACGAGGACGACGACGGCTGCTGCCGCTGGGGCTGCTGCTGCTCGGGGGCGCCGCCCTGGGGCTGCTGCCCTTGCTGCTGTTGTTGCTGCTGGAACCAGTTGGTCTCCAGCGTGTCGAACAGCGGGGTACGGCCGTCACCGGGACCGGCGGGCGGCAGTTCGTCCGGCTGCGAGGGGCGTACGGGCTGCTGAGGCTGCGGCGGGACCGGCGGGATGCCGAGCTGACCGCCCTGGCCCTGACCGCCCTGGCCCTGACCGCCCTGGCTCTGCGCACCCTGGCCCTGGCCGGGGCGCTGGCCGGGGTTCTGCCCGGGGTTCTGACCGCGCCGGGGCGCCCCGCCGTTGTATCCGGGAGCGCTGGTGCCGGGACGCTGGAACTGGCCCGTGCCCGAAGAGGAGTCCTGGCCACCGAAGACGTCCGGCCGGACGAACTGACCGGTGCCCTGCTGACCCTGACCCGAGCCCTGACCCTGCTGGCCCTGACCCTGCTGACCCTGACCACCCTGCTGGCCCGCGTTCTGCGGCGAACCCGTGCCGGGCGGCGGCCCGTTGAAGTCCGGCCGCGCGAACTCGGCGGTCGATCCGGGGCCTTGTGCGGCGCCGGCCGAGGGGTGCGGGAACTGTCCGGTGGACTCCGGCTCCTCGTGCCCGCGCGGGGTGTCGAACGGCTCGCGCGATATCTGCGGCTGCGCGTTCTCGTCGCTCCAACTGGGCACGCGCGGCTGCGGGTTGCCCCCGGGAAGCTCGGCACGCGGACCACCGCGCGGCGGGAGCTGCGGCCTGCGGCCCTGGTCTCCGGCGTCTTGCGCGGAGGGGTTCGCCGGACCTGCGGGGTTCGCGGGCCCCGCGGGGTTCACCGGGTTCGTACGCTGCTGGGGCACCGGAGGCTGCGGCGCGGAAGCCTGACCGCGGCCACCGCCCTGCCCGCCCCCGAAGAGGCTGCCGCCGGACGAGCCCGGGGCGCCGGCACCCTGTCCGGGCGGCCCCTGGCGGGGAGGCTGCTGACCGGACGGCGGGCCCGCGGGAGCGGACGGCGAACCGTTGCGCGGCCCCGGTCCCGCGTCACGCGAGGGCAGCGCGGCACGCGGCCCCGCACCCGTGACCTGACCACGCGGCGGACCGGCGCCGAGCCTGCCCTGGGATCCCGCGGGGCCTGCCGAGCCGGGCGCACCGTTACCGGCGCCGACTCCGCGACGCGCTGCCGCGGCACCCGCGGACGCCTGCGCGGCGACGGGGCCACCCCCCTGGCCGGGAGCGGGGGCACCGGGCTTGTTCGGCGCCTTCTTGCCGCCCTGGGCGACATCGATGGGCAGCATGACCAGCGCGGTCGTGCCGCCGGAGTCCGAGGGACGGAGCTGGATGCGGATGCCGTGACGCTGCGAAAGGCGGCCGACCACGAACAGACCCATGCGGCGCGAGACCGAGACGTCCACGGTGGGCGGCGAGGCGAGCCGCTCGTTGATCGCGGCGAGGTCCTCGGGCGACAGACCGATGCCGGTGTCGTGGATCTCGATGAGCACACGCCCGTCGGGCAACGCGTGACCGGTGACCTTGACCTTCGTCTGCGGCGAGGAGAACGACGTGGCGTTCTCCAGGAGCTCGGCGAGCAGGTGCACGAGGTCGTTGACCACGCGTCCGGCGACCTCGGTCGTCGGGACCGCGGAGAGTTCGATGCGCTCGTACTGCTCCACCTCGGACGCGGCGGCACGCAGCACGTCGACGAGCGGGACGGGCCGGGTCCAGCGACGGCCGGGCTCTTCACCGGCGAGAACGAGGAGGTTCTCGCCGTTACGGCGCATGCGGGTCGCGAGGTGGTCGAGCTTGAAGAGCGAGGACAGCTGGTCCGGGTCGGCCTCGCGCGACTCCAGCTCGGAGATGAGCGAGAGCTGGCGCTGGATGAGGCCCTGCGAACGGCGCGACAGGTTGGTGAACATCGCGTTGACGTTGCCTCGAAGCAACGCCTGCTCGGCGGCGAGGCGGACGGCCTCGCGGTGCACGTCGTCGAAGGCCGCGGCCACCTGGCCGATCTCGTCCCGGGAGTGCACACCGACGGACTCGACGGAGGTGTCGACGTCCTGCGGGTCGGCCTCGGAGAGCTGCTTGACGAGCTCGGGCAGCCGGTCCTGGGCGACCTTGGTCGCGGTGTCCTGGAGGCGCCGCAGCGAGCGGATCATGGACCGGGCCACGACGAAGGCGCCGACGAGCGAGACACCGAGGACGAGCAGGATCAGCGCACCGTTGAGGATGGCGGCCTGCTCGGACTCGTTGCGCAGCTCGCGGGCCTTCTGCTCCATCTCGTTGAGCAGCGTGAGCTCGATCTTGGACATCGCGTCGATCTTGGTGGTGTCGGCGTCCACCCAGTCCTTGTACGACCGCTTGTCCTGGAGCTTGATGCCGCCCTCCTGCTCAAGCACACGCTTGGCGTAGGAGTCGGCGCCCTTGATGGAGGAGTTTCCGCCGTCGATGGGCTTGGTGAGCTCGTCGGGGTTACCGGAGTAGATGCCCTTGAAGGCATCCAGTTCGGAGTTCTCCTTGTCGAGCGCGGACCAGCCGTAGCGCCGGTCGGTCTCGGAGATCTTGCCGAACGTGCTGTCGCCCGCGGGGAGCGAGGCGGCGATCACGGCGCGCTGCACCGAGGCGTACTCCTTGGCGGAGGAGAAGGCCGTCAGGGCGCGGGTGCGCTGGATCATGTCCGGGTTGCTGGTCGCCTGCGCCATGTCCGAGGACAGGGTGAGCAACTGCTCGATGAGCTGGCTGTACGCATCGACCGTCTGCGACGTGGAGTTCTCGTCGTCGTAGGCGTTCTTGCGTACGTCGTTGATCTTCTGGAGCTGCTGGGTGATCTCGACGGTGTTGGCGCGGACGCCGAGGAGGCCCTTGTCGCCGTCGGTGTTGTCGAGGTCCTGCGTCTCCTGGAGGAAGCGGTTGTAGGCGCGGTCGGTCTTCTGCCGGGCGCCCTTGACCACGTAGTCCGAGGAGTTCGCGCCGTGCGCGAGGGGGCCTGCCGAGCGGTCGCGCTCCTCCTGGAGCGCGGAGGCCAGCTCGGTGGCGCGCTTGGTCATGTCGGTCAGCAGCTTCATGTTGTTGAGCTGCTGGATCTCGTCCATGGACTCGTTGATGCGCAGCGCGCCGAGGGAGGTCGCGGTGATCACGGGGAGCGCGAGCAGCGAGACCAGTCGGGTGGAGATGCGCCAGTTGCGCAGGGCTATTCGCGAGCCGGGCCCGGTGGGCGACTTCACGGTGCCCGTCGTGCCGCCCGACGACGCGGTGGCCGTGGGCAGGCTCACGCCGCCGGCCCCGCGGCCGGTCTCGCCGGACGGTATCTGCCCGGGGTTCTGGGCGTGCTGGGCCGAGGAGCCGCGGTCGGTCCCGCCGCGCTCCGGCTCCGCCGCAGCGCTGCTGCCATCCCTCTTGAAACGTCCCTGCACTAGCGTCGCAACCTCTGGACCAGGCGTCCCTCCGCACAAACGGCGGGACGGTGTCGGCGTCGTGGGGCGCAGAACGCCCCATGGTGGTCGTGAGTGACCGGCGCTGGCTCCCCTTTCCCGCCGCCACTCGGCGCTGCGTTGCGCCCCTGCGCGCCGGTTCGATCCCGCGGCGGTCCCGGGAATTCCAGCACAGTGCAGGATCTCCAACAAGGCCCGTGTGTCGCGCCGCGACCTCCGTGACTGGGCGTGAGTGACGCGTCACGAGACGTAGAAAGTGATCTGGGGCAAAACGGTCCATTGACCCCAGTAAAGCTCTGGCCGATGGGTGTCCCAGTGTTCATGATCGGGAGCGGAATGATGGCTTCAGTGGCGCAATGTCCGATTCCAACAAGGCCTTCACGGGCCTGAATTGACCCTTTTGCCCGCTACCTCGTGAGCAAACTCACATGAAGATCAAGGCCTCATCCGGGCTTTGGGCGGGAATTGGATGTTTAGCCTGACGCTTTACAGGGATGGCGAATCCGACAACCCGCGTCGACCCCCCGACGCCTCAACTGACAGGGCATGAACAGCAGATGAAGACCGTCAAGTCGGCGATGTTCCGCAACATAGCCAACCCGCGCCGCACCACCCTCGCCCACCTCACGGACGCCGACGAGGTCAGCCCGGCCGCCGACCAGCCGGAGCACGCGCTCGAACTGCCGACGGTGACGGCCAACCCCCGCCGCACGGTCCTGATGGACGCCCCGGAGGCCTTCAGCCCGTCGGCGGCCTGAGCCGCGGGAGCACGGGAGGCCTGGGGGCAGGCGGCCACGTTAGCCTGGGGTGTCAGTCTCTCCCTCCAGCAAAGGGCACCGCTCTTGCGCATCGCCAGGTTCTCCATCGACGGCAACGTCGCCTTCGGCGCGGTCGAGGGCGAAAGTCCCCCCGGAACGACCGACGGTCTCGTCCTCGACATCATCAAGGGCATCCCGTTCGCGGACTTCGAGCTCTCCGGCACGAAGGTCCCGCTGAGCAAGGTCAGGCTGCTGCCTCCGGTGCTCCCCAACAAGGTCGTGGGCATCGGCCGCAACTACGCGGACCACGCCAAGGAACTCGGCAACGAGGTCCCCGACGTCCCCGTCGCCTTCTTCAAGCCGTCCACCTCGGTGATCGGCCCCGGCGACTCGATCGCGTACCCCTCCTTCTCGCAGGAGGTGCACTACGAGGCCGAGCTGGCCGTGGTCATCGGCCGCATGTGCCGCGAGGTCCCGCGCGAGCGCGCCCGTGACGTCATCCTCGGCTACACCTGCGCCAACGACGTCACCGCGCGTGACGTGCAGCAGCGCGAGAAGCAGTGGGCCAGGGCCAAGGGCTTCGACAGCTCTTGCCCGCTCGGCCCCTGGGTGGAGACCGACCTCGACCCCTCCGACCTCACCATCCAGTGCACGGTCAACGGCGAACAGCGCCAGCTGGGGCGTACGACCGACATGGTCCGCTCCATCGAGGACCTGATCGTGCACATCTCCGAGGCCATGACGCTGCTCCCCGGCGACGTCATCCTCACGGGCACCCCGGCAGGGGTCGGCCCCCTGAACGTCGGCGACGAGGTCGCCGTCACCATCGAAGGCATCGGCACTCTCACCAACAAGGTGATCAAGCGTGGCTAACGCGACTCCCGTACGCGTACGGTTCTGTCCCTCGCCGACCGGCAACCCCCACGTGGGCCTGGTCCGCACCGCTCTCTTCAACTGGGCCTACGCCCGGCACAACGAGGGCTCCCTGGTCTTCCGCATCGAGGACACCGACGCGGCCCGCGACTCGGAGGAGTCGTACGAGCAGCTGCTCGAGGCGATGCGCTGGCTGGGCTTCGACTGGGACGAGGGCCCCGAGGTCGGCGGCCCGCACGCGCCGTACCGCCAGTCGCAGCGGATGGACATCTACCAGGACGTCGCCGCCAAGCTCCTGGACTCGGGCCGCGCGTACTACTGCTACTGCTCCACGGAGGAGCTGGACGAGCGCCGCGAGGCCGCCCGCGCAGCCGGCAAGCCGTCCGGCTACGACGGCCACTGCCGCGACCTGACCACCGAGCAGCGTGCCGCGTACGAGACGGAGGGCCGCAAGCCCATCGTCCGTTTCCGCATGCCCGACGAGGCGATCACGTTCACGGACCTCGTCCGCGGCGAGGTCACCGTCCAGCCCGAGAACCTCCCGGACTACGGCATCGTCCGCGCCAACGGAGCACCGCTCTACACCCTGGTGAACCCGGTCGACGACGCCCTGATGGAGATCACCCACGTCCTGCGCGGCGAGGACCTGCTCTCCTCGACCCCGCGCCAGATCGCCCTCTACAAGGCGCTGACGGACCTGGGCATCGCCAAGGAGACCCCGGCCTTCGGCCACCTCCCGTACGTCATGGGCGAGGGCAACAAGAAGCTGAGCAAGCGCGACCCCCAGGCCTCGCTCAACCTCTACCGCGAGCGCGGCTTCCTGCCCGAGGGCCTCCTGAACTACCTGTCCCTCCTGGGCTGGTCGTTCTCCGCGGACCAGGACGTCTTCACGATCCCCGAGATGGTCGCCAAGTTCGACCTCGCGGACGTGAACGCCAACCCGGCCCGCTTCGACCTGAAGAAGGCCGAGGCGATCAACGCCGACCACATCCGCATGCTGGACGTGAAGGCGTTCGCGGCGGCCTGCGAGCCCTGGCTGAAGGCCCCGCACGCCAACTGGGCCCCCGAGGCCTTCGACCAGGCCGCGTGGGAGGCCATCGCCCCGCACGCCCAGACCCGCATCAAGGTCCTCTCCGAGATCACGGAGAACGTGGACTTCCTCTTCCTCGACGAGCCCGTCGACGACGAGGCGTCCTGGACCAAGGCCATGGGCAAGGGCGACCCGGCCGCGCTCCTGACGACGGCCCGCGCCAAGCTCGACGCCGCCGACTGGACGTCCCCCGAGTCGCTCAAGGAGGCCGTCCTGGCCGCCGGCGAGGAGCACGGCCTGAAGCTCGGCAAGGCCCAGGCCCCGGTCCGCGTCGCCGTCACCGGCCGCACGGTCGGCCTGCCCCTCTTCGAGTCCCTGGAGATCCTGGGCAAGGAGAAGTCGCTGACGCGCATCGACGCGGCCCTGGCGAAGCTGGCCGCGTAAGCACTCCCGCTCGGCATGAAGGGCCCGGAAGCCACCACGGCGTCCGGGCCCTTCGCGTACGTTCGGACCATGCCGATCAAAGCCGTGGTCTGGGACGTCGATGACACGATCTTCGATTACGCGCACGCCGATACGGCGGGCATGCACGCCCATCTCACCGCCGAGGGGATCATCGAGCGGTACGAGACCGCCGAGCGTGCCCTCGTGCTGTGGAAAGAGGTCACCGAGCGCCACTGGGCGCGCTTCAGCGCCGGCGGGATCGAGTTCGAGGCCCAGCGGCGCGACCGCGTACGCGAGTTCCTGGACGAGGTCCTGACCGACCAGGACGCGGACGCCTGGTTCGCGCGCTATCTCGTGCACTACGAATCCGCGTGGAAGCTCTTCCCCGACACCGTCCCCGTCCTGGACACCCTCGCCGGTGACTACCGTCACGCGGTCCTCTCCAACTCCGCCCTGACCGTCCAGGAGCGCAAGCTGCGCATCCTCGGGGTGCGCGACCGCTTCGAGACCGTCCTGTGCGCCGCTGAACTGGGCGTCTCCAAGCCCGCGGCGGAGGCCTTCCTCGCGGTCTGCACGACGATGGGTCTCGCCCCCGAGGAAGTGGCCTACGTGGGGGACCAGCCGGAGATCGACGCGGGGGGCGCCCGGGACGCCGGTCTCCTCGGGATCTGGCTCGACCGCAACAGCACCGACCAAGAAGGCCCGTCGGGCGTACACCGCATCACGCGTCTCACCGAGCTGCCGCCGCTGCTCCGCGCGGATACCCGTTTTGGAGCGCCGTCCACCTTCGGGTAATGTTCTTCCTGCGCCGCCCGAGAAGGCCGAAAGGTCCGGACAGGGAGACGTAAATCGAAGCAAAACCCCTTGAAGGGGTTGCGTATCGATGGCCTATGGTGTAATTGGCAGCACGACGGTTTCTGGTTCCGTTAGTCTAGGTTCGAGTCCTGGTAGGCCAGCTCGCAGAGCTTATCTGCAACGCCCCCGTTGTGTAGCGGCCTAGCACGCCGCCCTCTCAAGGCGGTAGCGCCGGTTCGAATCCGGTCGGGGGTACAGATCCTTCCCATGGAAGCAGTCCGGGTCGCACCCACTGCAGCCGATGCAGGATCGCTAGGGCCCCCGTTGTGTAGCGGCCTAGCACGCCGCCCTCTCAAGGCGGTAGCGCCGGTTCGAATCCGGTCGGGGGTACGCAGGGTCTAGCTGGTCTAGACCACAGTGGGCTATGGTGTAATTGGCAACACGACGGTTTCTGGTTCCGTTGTTCTAGGTTCGAGTCCTGGTAGCCCAGCGCAGTACGGCAGGACCAAGCAGTACAGCAGGAAAAGCTAGCCCCCGTTGTGTAGCGGCCTAGCACGCCGCCCTCTCAAGGCGGTAGCGCCGGTTCGAATCCGGTCGGGGGTACGCGAATGGACAAGGGGCCTTCCCGCAAGGGAGGGCCCCTTCGTCGTTACCCCCTTCGTCGTTACTCCGAAGTCCCTTGCGCGAAGCGCTGGTTGGACTCCTCCGCCTGAGCGATCCGGCGCAGCGCCAGCAGCACCGGCTCGTACAGCACGGTGAGCGCGACAGCCGCCTGCAACTGTTCGTCCGAGGACTCGTAACGCTCGATCAAGTCCAGGTCGGAGACGGCCAGTTGGCGCCCCGCACGCGCGTAGGGCGCCAAGTCCTCCACGGCGCACGGATATCCGAGCCTGGCCAGGGTCGTGACGGCGGTCACCAGCATCCCGTACGCCGGGGAATGGGCCCCGTATGCCTGGGCGTGCTCCCAGTCGAGCCGTGCGAGCAGTGCGTCGACGGTGCGCCGCGCCGCCTGTGCGTGCGGGTCGTCCTCGGCGGTCTCCGGACCGTGGGGGAGCGCCCAGACGGCCGTGCCCAGACGGGAGTTGTGGTCCAGGGAGTCGTCCTCCAGGGCGGTGAGCACCTCTTTGGTCGACGCGATCGGGACCCGCCCCACCTGGATGAGCGCCCGGACGAGACGCAGTCGCCGCAGGTGCTTCTCGTCGTACTCGGCCTGCGTGGCCGTCACGCGGTGGCCCGGCGGGAGCAACCCCTCGCGCAAGTAGTACTTGATCGTGGCCGTCGAGACCCCGCTGCGCGTGCTGAGCTCCGCCAGTCTCATCGGCTCGCTCCTTCTCTTGGTTCTCTCTTGCGCTTCCCCTTGGGGAGTGTCACTATCCAATCATGGATAGCAAAGCTATCCAACGCTCTCCGAAGGGGGAACCATCGTGAGCACCAAGCCGATCGAAGGGCGCATGACCGCCGATGCACAGGGCCCGGTCACCGTCTTCAACATCGGGATGCGCATCAACAACTTCCGTGCCGTGCGCAGCTGGTGGCCCGTCTTCCGGGCGATGCCCCGGATGCTCAAGGAGCTGTCGCGGGATCCGGGGAGCGGCATGCTCGGCTATCAGCTGCTGCTCGGCAGTCCACGCGTGCTGTACGTCGTCCAGTACTGGGAGTCGCCGGAGAAGCTCCTCGCCTACGCGTCGGAGCAGGGCAAGGAGCACCGGCCCGCCTGGGCCGCCTTCAACCGGCGGATGCGGGACGGCAAGGGGAAGGTCGGCTTCTGGCACGAGACGTACGTGGTGCCGCCCGGCGCCCATGAGGCGGTCTACGTCAACATGCCGGAGTTCGGTCTGGGCAAGGCCACCGGCGTGATCCCCGTGGGCCGCCGGGGGGAGAGGGCCGCCGACCGGCTCAAGGCGGTCTGAGGCCGGGGTCCGGGGGCGGAAAGGGCGGGGGCATGAAAACGCCCGAGGGGCAGCCGCGGCGTTGAGGCGGCCCCTCGGGCGTTCCGTGTGCTGTGCGGAGGTGCGGGTCAGCCCGTGCGGCGCAGGGCCTCGGACAGGCGCCCCGCGGCGTCGATGATGGCCTGGGCGTGCATCCGGCCCGGGTGGCGGGTCAGGCGCTCGATCGGCCCGGAGACCGAGACGGCGGCGACCACGCGGTTCGAGGGGCCGCGCACGGGGGCGGAGACGGACGCGACGCCCGGCTCCCGCTCGCCGATGGACTGGGCCCAGCCCCGGCGGCGTACGCCCGAAAGGGCCGTGGCCGTGAAGCGGGCACCCTGGAGGCCGCGGTGCAGGCGCTCCGGCTCCTCCCAGGCCATCAGGATCTGCGCGGACGAGCCCGCTTTCATCGTGAGCGTCGAGCCCACGGGGACCGTGTCCCGCAGGCCCGAGAGGCGCTCGGCCGCCGCGACGCAGATGCGCATGTCGCCCTGGCGGCGATAGAGCTGCGCGCTCTCGCCCGTCACGTCACGCAGGTGCGTGAGGACCGGGCCGGCCGTGGCGAGCAGGCGGTCCTCGCCGGCCGCCGCCGCGAGTTCCGCGAGCCGCGGGCCGAGAATGAAGCGGCCCTGCATGTCGCGCGCCACCATCCGGTGGTGTTCCAGTGCCACGGCGAGACGATGTGCCGTGGGTCGTGCGAGTCCGGTGGCCGCGACCAGACCCGCGAGGGTGGCCGGGCCGGACTCCAGGGCGCTCAAGACGAGAGCCGCCTTGTCGAGAACGCCGACGCCGCTAGAGTTGTCCATGCGTCGATACTCGCGTCTCACTCTGTGAAACGCAAGTTCAATTTTCCATGGAACACGTCACCCTGTAGGTGCGATCCGCGGACCAACGGAAAGCGGTCCACGCGCGGCACGAGGGGTACGGGCGTGGACGAACAATTCTCTAGTTGGGCCGGCCCAACACAGCCGGTCGGAGGGAAAGCGATGGGTAGGACACTCGCGGAGAAGGTCTGGGACGACCACGTCGTCCGGCGCGCCGAAGGCGAGCCCGACCTCCTCTTCATCGATCTGCACCTGCTGCACGAGGTGACGAGCCCGCAGGCCTTCGACGGCCTCCGCCAGGCAGGTCGCCCGGTGCGGCGGCTCGACCTCACCATCGCCACCGAGGATCACAACACCCCGACCCTCGACATCGACAAGCCCATCGCGGACCCCGTCTCGCGGGCGCAGTTGGAGACGCTGCGCAAGAACTGCGCCGAGTTCGGCGTACGGCTGCACTCGCTGGGCGACGTGGAGCAGGGCGTCGTCCACGTGGTGGGCCCCCAGCTGGGCCTGACCCAGCCCGGCACCACCGTGGTCTGCGGCGACTCCCACACCTCCACGCACGGCGCCTTCGGCGCGCTGGCGTTCGGCATCGGCACCTCCCAGGTCGAGCACGTCCTGGCCACGCAGACGCTGCCGATGGCCCCGCCGAAGACCATGGCCATCACGGTCGACGGTGAACTGCCCGACGACGTCACGGCCAAGGACCTGATCCTCGCGATCATCGCGAAGATCGGCACCGGCGGCGGTCAGGGCTACGTCCTGGAGTACCGCGGCTCCGCCATCGAGAAACTCTCGATGGAAGCCCGCATGACCATCTGCAACATGTCGATCGAGGCCGGTGCCCGCGCGGGCATGATCGCCCCCGACGCCACCACCTTCGACTACATCGAGGGCCGTGACCACGCCCCGAAGGGCGAGGAGTGGGACGCGGCGGTCGCGTACTGGAAGACCCTGAGGACGGACGACGACGCGGTCTTCGACGCCGAGGTCTACATCGACGCCACCAAGCTGGCGCCGTTCGTCACCTGGGGCACCAACCCGGGCCAGGGCGCGCCGCTCTCGGCACAGGTCCCCGACCCCGCTTCGTACGAAGACGCCTCGGAGCGGTACGCCGCCGAAAAGGCCCTGGAATACATGGGGTTGACCGCGGGGCAGGCGCTCCGTGACATCAAGGTCGACACCGTCTTCGTAGGTTCGTGCACCAACGGCCGCATCGAGGACCTGCGTGCGGCGGCCTCCATCGTCGAGGGCCGCAAAGTCGCCGACGGCGTACGGATGCTGGTCGTCCCCGGCTCGGTCCGGGTCGCCCTCGAGGCCGTCGCGGAGGGCCTGGACAAGGTCTTCGTCGCCGCGGGCGCCGAATGGCGGCACGCCGGCTGCTCGATGTGCCTGGGCATGAACCCCGACCAACTGGCGCCCGGCGAGCGCTCCGCGTCGACCTCCAACCGCAACTTCGAGGGCAGGCAGGGCAAGGGCGGCCGCACCCATCTGGTGTCGCCCCAGGTCGCCGCCGCCACCGCGGTGACGGGCCACCTGTCGTCGCCCGCCGACCTGACCGATGCCCCTGACGCCCCTGTCACCGCCGGAGTCTGAGAGCCATGGAAGCATTCACCACGCACACCGGCCGGGCCGTTCCGCTGCGCCGCAGCAACGTCGACACCGACCAGATCATCCCCGCCCACTGGCTGAAGAAGGTCACCAGGGACGGATTTGAGGACGGGCTCTTCGAGGCCTGGCGCAAGGACGGCGAGTTCATCCTGAACAAGCCCGAACGCCAGGGCGCCACGGTCCTGGTGGCCGGCCCCGACTTCGGTACGGGCTCCTCGCGCGAGCACGCCGTCTGGGCGCTGCAGAACTTCGGCTTCAAGACCGTCATCTCCTCGCGCTTCGCCGACATCTTCCGCGGCAACTCGCTGAAGAACGGCCTGCTCACCGTCGTGCTCGACCAGAAGATCGTGGACGCGCTCTGGGAGCTGACGGAGGCCGACCCGCAGGCCGAGATCACCGTTGACCTGCAGGATCGCCAGGTCCGCGCCGAGGGCGTCACCGCCGACTTCGAGCTCGACGAGAACGCCCGCTGGCGTCTCCTGAACGGCCTGGACGACATCAGCATCACGCTCCAGAACGAGCCGGACATCGCCGCGTACGAGGCCGGGCGACGCTCGTACAAGCCGCGGACCGTGCAGGTCTGACACCCCCGCAAGACCCCCGCAGCACCCTGGTGTACCCCCAATCGTGGACGGTTGGGGGTACATCTGTGTCCGGGCCCGGGCGGGGCCCGCTGGCCTGAACGGGTGGTCTCAACTCCCTTGATTCGGACGGCAGAAGAGGCTTGAAATCCCCTTGTACTCGGTCCGACCGGGTACCCTCAGGAGGGCGCCGGATGTGGGTAGTTACCCCCTGCGGAGGCGACAACTCGCCCCAGATGGCACAATCGGTGCATGGAACGTGACAGCCAACTCGAGCTCTACGGGCTTGTTGCGGACCAACTGAAGGAAGCGCACTCAAGGGTGCGTGCACTGCAAGTCCCGGAGGGCGTACGGATGGCGCTGACCCGGAAGCTGCTGGTCATTACGGCCGCGGCCAAACACGATCTCGCCGATGCGGCAAGGCGTCTGGAGCGATTGATGGCGTCCCTCGACGAAGCTGAAGAGGGCCGATTCCCCGAAGATGCCTGAGCCGCAAGGCTCAAACGGCCCTTCGAGGAACCTTCGAGGAACTCATGGACAGTCGAGTTCGTTGCGGCACAAGGGTGATTAGCCCGTTTCGTGTTTGATTTGCGGTATATATCTGCCTAACGTGCGAAAAAGCCTGGCGAATACGCTCGGGCGAGGTCTCCGAAGGGGAAGACGTGAACAAGGCGCAGCTCGTAGAAGCGATTGCCGACAAGGTGGGCGGCCGCCAGCAGGCCGCCGACGCCGTGGACGCGGTTCTGGACGCAGTCGTCCGTGCCGTGGTCAGCGGAGACCGTGTTTCGGTCACCGGGTTCGGCTCGTTCGAGAAGGTTGACCGTCCGGCCCGTTACGCCCGCAACCCGCAGACCGGGGAGCGCGTTCGGGTCAAGAAGACCTCGGTTCCGCGCTTCCGCGCCGGTCAGGGCTTCAAGGACCTGGTGAGCGGCTCGAAGAAGCTCCCGAAGAACGACGTCGCGGTCAAGAAGGCGCCCAAGGGCAGCCTTTCGGGCGGCAGCGCCTCGGCGACCGTCAAGAAGGCCGCGGCCAAGAAGGCCACCGCCAAGAAGGCGACGGCCAAGAAGGCCACCCCCGCCAAGAAGGCCACCGCCAAGAAGACCACGGCGACGGCGAAGAAGGCGGCCACGGCCAAGAAGGCCACCGCCAAGAAGACGACGGCGACCGCCAAGAAGGCGGCCACGGCCAAGAAGGCGACGGCGAAGAAGGCGACCCCCGCCAAGAAGGCCACCGCCAAGAAGACCGCGCCGGCCACCAAGAAGGCCACCGCGAAGAAGACCGCTCCGGCCAAGAAGTCGACGGCGCGCAAGACCACCGCCAAGAAGGCGACCGCCCGCAAGAAGTAAGGGCACGAGGGCACTCACGCGCCGGGCCGGGCTCCCAACTGGGAGCCCGGCCCGCGGCGTGTGCGGGAGCTTCTCAGAACGTCTGCAGTGTCACCAGCGTGATGCGGCGGCCCTCGCCCTCTCCCTCGACCTCGATCCGCACCCGCTGGCCGGGCCTGAGCAGCCGCAGGCCGCCCGCGTCGAACGCCGGGGGGTCGAAGGGCACCGGAGTGCCGTCGTCGAGCAGCACGCTGCCGCTGCGGGTCTCGGAGTCGTACGTGTACGCGGTCGCCTGCATGGGGGAAGCGTACTCAGTCGGCGATCAGCAGCCTCGCGGCAGCCGCCGCCGTGCGCGGCCCCACGCCCAGCGCGAGCGCGGCCCGCAGGTCGTCGCCGGTGTCCACGTCCTGGCGTACGGAGTCGACGTCGTCGAGCGGAAGTTCCACCGCCCCGGAGGCCGCGTGCCGGGAACGGGACGCCGCGCCGAATGCCGGACGCAATTCCATGCCGGGGGTGGCGGAGAGCAACGTCGTGCCGATACCGGCGGCATCCGCGAGGAAAGAACGGGGAAATCGGGCAGCGCTGTCGAGCACCCGCTTCAATTCCGGGGGGCGCAGTGCGGGGAGATCGGCATTGAGCGCCGCGACGGCCGTTCCGGGCCGCACGGCGCGCACATCCGCCGCTCCGTGCGCCAGGGCCGCGTTGAGGCCCCCCACGGGCTCGTCGCGGACGATCCTGGCCCCCAGCGCCGCCAGCTCGCGCCCGGCGAGGCCGTCGCCCGTGACGACCACCACATCCCGTACCGCGGGGCAGGCCATCGCGGCGGCCACGGTGTCCTGCGCGAAGGCCAGGGCCAGGCCGGGGCGCAAGGTGTCGCCAGTGGTGGCGGTGAGCCTGCTCTTGGCGCGCTCCAGCGGTTTCAGGGGTATCACCAGGGTCCACTGCACGGGTGGCGGCTCCGTCCTTCGCGTCGGGCCCATTGTGGCCTGCTGGTGGGGGCACCGCCGGGGCCGGGCTCCGGGAGACGGGTGGGCGTACGGTGTTCTCGACAGACAGGAAGCCTGGGGCGACACTTGTGCGGCCGACCAGGTTCATGGAGGAAGGTGTCCGAGTGTCCCGCCGCAGAATCGGCTTCTGGTACCGCCTGGCCGCGGTCATCGCAAAACCGCCGCTGGTGGTTCTGTTCAAGCGGGACTGGCATGGAATGGAGCACATTCCGGCCGACGGTGGATTCATCACGGCGGTGAATCACAACTCGTATATCGACCCGCTCTCGTACGCGCATTTTCAGTACAACACCGGACGAGTGCCCCGTTTCCTGGCAAAGGACGGCCTTTTCAAGGACGGCTTCGTCGGCAAGGTCATGAAGGGCACGGGCCAGATCCCCGTCTACCGCGAGACCACGAATGCGCTCGACGCCTTCCGTGCCGCGGTCGACGCGATCGAGCGCGGTGAGTGCGTGGCGTTCTACCCCGAGGGCACCCTCACCAGGGACCCCGAGATGTGGCCGATGACCGCCAAGTCCGGTGCCGCGCGGGTCGCCCTGCGGACCAAGTGCCCGGTGATCCCCGTCGCCCAGTGGGGCGCCAACCTCGCGCTTCCCCCGTACAGCAAGAAGCTCAGCCTCTTCCCGCGCAAGAAGCTCCAGGTCCTCGCGGGCAAGCCGGTCGACCTCTCGCGCTTCTACGACAAGGAGCCCACCCCCGAGATCCTGCGGGAGGTGACCGAGGAGATCATGGCCGGAGTCACCGAACTCCTCGAGGAGATCCGGCAGGAGAAGGCCCCCGCGGTCCCCTACGACCCGCGCAAGGCACGGCTCGCGCAGCGCCGCAAGGCGACCGACCTGAGCGGTTCAGGCGTCCCCGAGAACACCCCCGAGAACACCACGGAGGACAGCAAGTGACGAACCCGGTGAGGGTGGCCGTCTTCGGAACCGGATCTTGGGGTACGGCCTTCGGCATGGTGCTCGCCGACGCCGGGTGCGACGTCACCCTGTGGGGCCGCCGCGCCGAACTCGCCGACGCCGTCAACTCCACGCACAGCAACCCGGACTACCTCCCCGGTGTCGAACTCCCGGAGAACCTCAGGGCGACCACCGACCCGGCCGAGGCCGCGGCCGGCGCCGACTTCACCGTGCTCGCGGTGCCCTCGCAGACGCTGCGCGGCAATCTCGCCGCGTGGGCCCCGCTGCTCGCCCCCGACACCGTGCTCGTCTCCCTCATGAAGGGCGTCGAACTGGGCTCCGCGATGCGGATGAGCGAGGTCATCGAAGACGTCACGAAGGTCGCAGCCGACCGCGTGGCCGTCGTCACGGGCCCCAACCTCGCCCGCGAGATCGCCGCGAGGCAGCCCGCCGCCGCCGTGGTCGCCTGCCGCGACGAATCGATCGCGCAACGCCTCCAGACCGCCTGCCACACCCCGTACTTCCGCCCGTACACGAACACGGACGTCGTCGGCTGCGAACTCGGCGGCGCCGTCAAGAACGTCATCGGTCTCGCCGTCGGCATCGCGGACGGCATGGGCCTCGGAGACAACACGAAGGGCTCGCTCATCACGCGCGGGCTCGCCGAGACCACCCGCTTGGGCATGGCGATGGGCGCCGACCCGCTGACGTTCTCCGGACTCGCGGGCCTGGGCGACCTGGTGGCCACCTGCTCGTCGCCGCTCTCGCGCAACCACACCTTCGGCACGAACCTCGGCAAGGGCATGACGCTGGAGGAGACCATCGCGGTCACCAAGCAGACCGCCGAGGGCGTCAAGTCCTGCGAGTCGGTGCTCGATCTGGCCCGCAGGCACGGCGTCGACATGCCCATCACCGAGACGGTCGTGGGCATCGTGCACGAGGGCACACCCCCGGTGGTCGCCCTCAAGGAGCTGATGTCGCGCAGCGCCAAGCCCGAGCGCCGCTGACTCTCCCCGGGCCAGCGGGTACCCTCAAGCCGATATGAGCAGCGAGAACCTCCCCCAGAGCCCCGAGCCGCGCCCCGAGCAGAGCTCTGAGCTGCCGCTCCGCAAGCCGCGTGTGGCCGTCGTGTTCGGCGGCCGCAGCTCGGAGCACGGCATCTCGGTCGTCACGGCCGGCGCCGTACTGCGTGCCATCGACCGCACCAAGTACGACGTCCTGCCCATCGGCATCACGACGGACGGCCGCTGGGCCCTGACCGCCGACGATCCCGACCGCATGGCGATCACCGACCGGCAGGTGCCCAACGTCGACGCGCTCGCCGAGTCGGCGGACGGCGGCGTCGTGATGCCGCTGGACCCCGGCAACCGCGAGGTCGTCTACAGCGAGCCCGGCGCCGTGCCCAAGGCGCTCGGAGAAGTCGACGTCGTCTTCCCGATGCTGCACGGCCCCTACGGGGAGGACGGCACCCTGCAAGGACTCCTGGAGCTCTCCGGAGTGCCCTACGTGGGCGCCGGAGTGCTCGCCTCGGCCGTCGGCCAGGACAAGGAGTACATGAAGCGGGTGTTCACCTCCTTCGGTCTTCCCGTCGGCCCGTACCTGGTGATCCGCCCGCGCGAGTGGGACCGCGACGAGTCGGCCGCCCGCAAGAAGATCGCGGAGTTCGCCGGCGAGCACGGCTGGCCGCTGTTCATCAAGCCCGCACGCGGGGGCTCCTCGATGGGCATCACGAAGATCGACTCCTTCGACGGCCTCGACGAGGCGATCGAGGAGGCCCGCCGTCACGACCCCAAGATCCTCGTCGAGTCGCTGCTGCGCGGCCGTGAGATCGAGTGCGGGGTCCTGGAGTTCGAGGACGGGCCGCGCGCGAGCCTGCCCGCCGAGATCCCGCCGGTGCAGTCGCACGACTACTACGACTTCGAGGCGAAGTACATCGACTCGACACCCGGGATCGTGCCCGCCCCGCTGACGCCCGAGCAGACCGCCGAGATCCAGCGGCTCGCGGTCGACGCCTTCGAGGCCACGTCCTGCGAGGGCCTGGTGCGCACGGACTTCTTCCTCACCGAGGACGGGTTCGTGATCAACGAGATCAACACGATGCCGGGCTTCACGCCCATCTCCATGTACCCGCAGATGTGGGAGGCGAGCGGCGTCAGCTACCCCGAGCTGGTGGACCGCCTCGTCCAGGCGGCCCTCAACCGGTCGACCGGGCTGCGCTAGCCCCTCGCGGGAGGCGCTAGGCGATCCCCTTGGGGATCGCCTTCTTGACGGGGGCGGCGAAGTCCGTCAGCGGACCCACGCCGCTCCCCGCGCGCTCCTCGGGCAGCGTGATCTCCACGTACGCCTTGCGCAGCGTGGACGTGAAGCGGAACGAACCGTCGTCCTGCTGCTCCATCAGCCAGTTGACGCCGTCAGCCGTCACGCCGTCCGCCTCGGGGTCGTTCATCTTCGGCGGTCTGGCGACACCGCAGCGCAGTATGATCGCCGGGTCTCCCCACCCGGCGGTCAGCTCCGACTTCGGCTCGGGATCAGCGCGCTCCAGACCGTCCACCTTCTTCGGCAGCCGCTCGTCCAGGTTCCGGCACAGTTCGGTGACCTTGCTGTCCGGGGTGGGAACCGCTGCCTTCACCGCTTCGTCTGCTGAGGAGCAGCCCGCGGACGCGATCAGCAGTGCGAGGGCGGGAGCGGAGACGAGGCAGCGACGCCGGCGACGGGAAATCTTCACCGGCCAAGGGTAGACGGGGGCTACAGGTGCACGACGGGGCAGGTCAGGGTGCGGGTGATGCCGTCCACTTGCTGGACTTTGGCGACCACCATGCGGCCGAGTTCGTCGACCGTGTCCGCCTGGGCGCGCACGATGACATCGTAGGGTCCGGTCACGTCCTCGGCCTGGATCACTCCTGGGATCTTGCCGATCAGCTCGGCGACGGTCGACGCTTTGCCGACCTCTGTTTGGATCAGGATGTACGCCTGTACCACGGAACCTCCAGGGCGGCCACGAGGATCATGTGGGGAGAAGGGACGCCACGGTACCGCGTCGCCGCTTCCCACGGGGAGACCCGGGGGAGCTGTGGCGCGCACATCGCGGTGGACGGGCAACAGAAGTTGACGGTCATATCGACCGTACCTATGACAGTGACGGCTCGCGACCGCAAGCCGAGCAGCGTGAAAGGGCATGGTGAGTCCCGGTGAAGGGAACCGTCGGCGAGTTGGGGGAGTTCGGGCTCATCAGGGAACTCACCTCCCGGCTCACCTCCACCCCGGCCGTCCGGCTCGGGCCCGGCGATGACGCCGCCGTCGTGTCGGCCCCCGACCGCAGGGTCGTGGCCAGCACCGACATCCTCCTGGAGGGCCGGCACTTCCGCCGCGACTGGTCCACCGCGTACGACGTGGGCCGCAAGGCCGCCGCGCAGAACCTCGCGGACATCGCCGCCATGGGCGCCGTACCGACCGCGCTCCTGCTCGGCCTGGTCGTGCCCGCCGAACTCCCCGCCAGCTGGCCCACCGAGCTCATGGACGGCCTGCGGGACGAATGCCAGGTCGCGGGAGCGGCGGTGGTGGGCGGCGATGTCGTACGGGGCGACACGATCACCGTCGCGATCACCGCGCTCGGCGATCTGCGCAACCACGAGCCGGTCACCCGCGCCGGGGCGCAGCCCGGCGATGTCGTCGCCGTCACCGGCTGGTTGGGCTGGTCCGCCGCCGGGCACGCGGTGCTCTCGCGCGGCTTCCGCTCGCCCCGCGCGTTCGTGGAGGCCCACCGCAGGCCCGAACCGCCGTACCACGCGGGCCCCGCGGCCGCCGGTCTCGGTGCCACCTCGATGACGGACGTGAGCGACGGGCTCATCGCCGACCTCGGCCACATCGCCGAGTCCAGCAAGGTGCGCATCGACATCCGCTCCGGAGCCGTCGACGTGCCCTCCCAGATGAACGACATCGGCCAGGCCGTCGGCGTCGACCCGCTGCAGTGGGTGCTCAACGGCGGCGAGGACCACGCCATCGTGGCGACGTTCCCGCCGGACGTGAAGCTGCCCGCACGCTGGAAGGTCATCGGCGAGGTCCTCAACCCCTCGGCCCTGCCCCAGGTGACGGTGGACGGAGCGCCCTGGACCAGCAAGGGCTGGGACCACTTCGGGGACAACGGGGACATGGAGTGAGCGCCGGCGCGGGCACCGGAGTGGACACCGCCCCGCCCCGCGTCCTGACCGTCGCCGGATCCGACTCCGGCGGCGGCGCGGGCATCCAGGCCGACCTGAAGACGATGCTGGCGCTCGGCACGCACGGCATGAGCGTCGTCACGGCCGTCACCGCGCAGAACTCCCTGGGCGTACAGGGCTTTTGGGAGCTGCCGGTGGAGGCGGTGCGCGCGCAGTACCGCAGCGTCGTCGACGACATCGGCGTACAGGCCGTCAAGACCGGCATGCTGGCCTCGGCCGAACTGGTCGAAGCGGTGGCCGAGTTGATCGCCGGCACGGACGCCCCCGCCGTCGTCGACCCGGTGGGCGTCTCCAAGCACGGCGACTCGCTCCTGGCCGCCTCGGCACTCGACTCCGTGCGTACGAAGCTGCTGCCCGCCGCCACCGTCGCGACCCCCAACCTCGACGAGGTCGCACAGCTCACGGGCGTCCACGTCGAGTCCGAGGACGGGATGCGGCGAGCCGCCGCCGCCCTCCTCGCGTACGGCCCGGCATGGGCGCTCATCAAGGGCGGCCACCTCCCGGGTGACGCGGTGGACCTGCTCACCGACGGCTCCGAGGAGCACTGGCTGCGCGCGCCCCGCCACGACAACCGGCACACGCACGGCACGGGCTGCACCCTCGCGAGCGCCATCGCCTCCCACCTGGCCAAGGGCCTGGCGGTACCGGAGGCGGTCGCGGCGGCGAAGCAGTACGTGACCGGGGCGATCGAGGCCGGATTCGCGCTCGGCGGCGGGATCGGGCCCGTGGATCATGGGTGGCGATTCAGGGAGCAGTAAGTACTGGCGTCGGACGAACGGTGCCCGTGGACTTGTGCGGGCACACGAAAGAGCCGGTTCCCCGAGGGGAACCGGCTCTTTCAGCAACCAGCTAGGTGGCCGCGCTTACATGCGTCAGCGCGAGACCTTGCCGGCCTTGATGCACGAGGTGCAGGCGTTGAGCCGCTTCGGCGTCCCGCTGACCACGGCACGAACGCGCTGGATGTTCGGGTTCCAGCGACGGGACGTACGGCGGTGAGAGTGCGAGATGTTGTTGCCGAAGCTCGGCCCCTTGCCGCAGACGTCGCAGTTGGCAGCCACGGGTCACTCCAAGACTTCAGATGCACTTACGGTTAATCCCGGCATGCCGGGATCAGTGCAATGATCGTGGGTGGCGTTGCCAGGAGGAATGTCCCGATGGGTATCGGGCAACCGGAGCAGCATACAACGACTGCTTCGGTAGAACGAAACTACCATGTCTCGCCCCGGCCCCGCCCCGGGCCTTTCGCCCTTCCCGGTCTACGCTGCGTCCATTCCGGATGCCTTAGGAGGCGAGCAGGTGCCGCAGAACCTCGACGCCGTCGCGGTGCGCGCCTGGTGCGGCCTCGCTCTGGACGCCCTGGGAAGGGCCCGCGAGGAGATCGACGCGATCAACGTCTACCCGGTCGCGGACGGAGACACCGGAACCAACCTCTACCTGACCGTGGAATCCGCGTCCCAGGCGGTCGACGCCGCCTTCACCGGCCTGGACCCGACCCACCCCACGCTGGCCGAGGCCGCGCGGGCGATGGCACACGGAGCGCTGATCGGGGCCCGCGGGAACTCGGGCACGATCCTGTCGCAGCTGCTGCGGGGGATGGCGCAGGTCCTGGGCGCCGACCGTGACACTGATCACGCCGACGGCCGGGCACTGGCGCTCGCGCTGCGCCGGGCCGCCGAGTCGGCCCACCAGGCGGTGGCCCACCCCGTGGAAGGCACGGTCCTGACAGTGGCCGCCGCCGCTGCCGACGCGGCCTCGGGCGCCGACGGCGACTGCGGGACGGTCGCGCGGGCCGCGTACGACGGTGCGTGCCGGGCGCTGGACGCGACACCGGATCAGCTCGCGGTGCTCGCCCGTGCGGGAGTGGTGGACGCCGGGGGGCGCGGGCTCGTGGCGGTGCTCGGAGCGCTCGTGGGAGCCCTGTCGGGCGGGGCGCTGCCGCCGCGGGCCGCTTCCCCGCGTACGGCCGAGGGCACAGGCGGCGCCGCCGTCGAGTGCCAGGACGCCCCTGCCGACGCCGCGGCACCCGCCTTCGAGGTCATCTACCTCCTGGAGGCCGACGACACGGCGGTGGCCCGGCTGCGGACACGGCTTGACGGGCTCGGGGACTCGCTCGTGGTCGTCGGCGGTGACGGGCTGTGGAACGTCCACGTCCATGTGGACGACGCCGGTGCCGCCGTCGAGGCGGGCGTCGAGGCAGGGCGGCCCCACCGCATCCGCATCACTCACTTCGGGGTGGGCGACGCACACACCACGGGCGCCGCGCAGCCGTCCCGCGAGCGGGCGCAGCGCGGGATCGTCGCCGTCGTGCCGGGGGAGGGGCTCGCCGGGCTCTACGCCGACGCCGGTGCGACCACCGTGCCCACACGCCCCGGGGAGCCGCCCGCCAGCGGAGAGCTCGTCGAGGCGATCAGGCGGGCCCACGCGCGCGAGGTGGTGCTCCTGCCCAACGACGCCGAGCTGCGCCACACCGCCGCGGCCGCGGCCGAACAGGCCCGCACCGAGGGGGTGCGGGTCGCGCTGATCCCGACCCGGTCAGCGGTCCAGGGCATCGCGGCGCTTGCCGTGCACGAGCCGGACCGCCGCTTCGACGAGGACGTCGTCGCGATGACCTCGGCGGCCGGCGCGACGCGATACGCCGAACTGGCCGTCGCCGAGCGCCAGTCGTGGACCATGGCGGGCATCTGCCAGGCCGGGGACGTCCTCGGCCTGATCGACGGCGATGTCGCGCTGATCGGCGACGACACCACGCGCACCGCACGCTCCGTGCTCGACCGGATGCTGGCGGCGGGCGGCGAGATGGTCACGCTGGTGCTCGGCGACGACGTGCCGGACAGCCTCGGCGACGAGCTGGAGAAGCACGTGCGCGAGGTGCATCTGGCGGTCGACACGGTGGTCTACCGCGGCGGACGCCAGTCGGCCCTGCTGCTGATCGGCGTGGAGTAGCCCTGCCTCCGGCCTTGCTGACCAGCGGATTTCGGGGACGTACGCCGAATTGTCAGTGGCGTGGTGTGCAATGGATCTCGTGCCCGCGCTCGAAGAACCCCTGAAGAAAGTGGTCGGCCCCGCCACCGCGAAGGTGATGGCCGAGCACCTGGACCTGCACACGGTCGGCGACCTGCTGCACCACTACCCGCGGAGGTACGCGGAGCGGGGCGAGCTCACCCGCCTCGCCGACCTCCCGCTGGACGAGCACGTCACGGTGGTCGCCCAGGTCGCCACGGCGCGCATCCTGACGTTCAACGGCGGCAGGGGCCAGCGCCTCGAAGTCACGATCACCGACGGCAGCGGCCAGCTCCAGCTGGTCTTCTTCGGCCGGGGCATCCACAAGCCGCACAAGGACCTGCTGCCGGGCACACGCGCGATGTTCGCGGGCAAGGCATCGGTCTTCAACCGCAAGATGCAGCTCGCGCATCCGGCGTACGAACTCCTGAAGGGCGACCCCGACAACGCCGGCGAAGCGGTCGACTCCTGGGCCGGTGCCCTCATCCCGATCTACCCGGCCACGGCCAAGCTGGAGTCCTGGAAGATCGCCAAGTCCGTCGACGCGGTGCTGCCCAGCGCCCAGGAGGCCGTCGACCCGCTGCCGCCGAGCCTGCGCGAAGGACGGGAACTGATCCCGCTCCCCGAAGCGCTCCTGAAGATCCACCGGCCGCAGACGAAGGCCGACATCGAATCAGCCCGCGACCGCCTGAAGTGGGACGAGGCCTTCGTCCTCCAGGTGGCCCTCGCCAGGCGCCGGTACGCGGACGGCCAACTTCCCGCGACCGCCCGCCGCCCCCGCGAGGGCGGCCTGCTCGACGCCTTCGACGCCAAACTGCCCTTCACCCTCACCGAGGGCCAGGAGAAGGTCTCCAAGGAGATCTTCGACGACCTGGCGACCGAGCACCCGATGCACCGCCTCCTCCAGGGAGAGGTGGGCTCGGGCAAGACGATGGTGGCCCTGCGCGCCATGCTCGCCGTCGTCGACGCGGGCGGGCAGGCCGCCATGCTCGCGCCCACCGAAGTCCTGGCCCAGCAGCATCACCGCTCGATCACCGAAATGATGGGTGAGCTGGCGGAGGGCGGCATGCTCGGCGGCTCGGACCAGGGCACCAAGGTCACGCTGCTCACTGGCTCCATGGGCGTGGCGGCCCGTCGTCAGGCCCTGCTCGACCTGGTCACCGGCGAGGCCGGGATCGTCATCGGCACCCACGCGCTGATCGAGGACAAGGTCCAGTTCCACGACCTGGGCCTGGTCGTCGTCGACGAACAGCACCGCTTCGGGGTCGAGCAGCGCGACGCCCTGCGCGGCAAGGGCAAGCAGCCCCCGCACCTCCTCGTCATGACGGCCACGCCCATCCCGCGCACGGTCGCGATGACGGTCTTCGGCGACCTGGAGACCTCGGTCCTCGACCAGCTCCCGGCCGGCCGTTCCCCGATCGCCAGCCACGTGGTGCCGGCCGAGGACAAGCCCCACTTCCTGGCGCGCGCGTGGGAGCGCGTGCGCGAGGAGGTGGAGAACGGCCACCAGGCGTACGTGGTCTGCCCCCGGATCGGCGACGACATCGACGGAGCCGACGACCCGAAGAAGGCCAAGAAAAAGGCCGAGGACGAGGCCACCGCCGAGAAGCGGCCCCCGCTCGCCGTCATCGAGGTCGCCGAGCAGCTCGCCCGCGGACCGCTGAGCGGCCTCAAGGTCGAGGTCCTGCACGGCCGCATGCAGCCCGACGACAAGGACGCGGTGATGCGCCGCTTCGCCGCGGGCGAGACGCAGGTCCTGGTCGCGACGACGGTCATCGAGGTCGGGGTGAACGTCCCGAACGCCACCGCCATGGTGATCATGGACGCCGACCGCTTCGGCGTATCGCAGCTGCACCAGCTGCGCGGCCGCGTCGGCCGTGGCTCGGCCCCCGGCCTCTGCCTCCTGGTCACCGAGATGCCCGAGGCGAGCCCCGCCCGCGGCCGCCTCGGGGCCGTGGCCGCCACGCTCGACGGCTTCGAGCTCTCCCGGATCGACCTGGAGCAGCGCCGCGAGGGCGACGTACTGGGCCAGGCGCAGTCCGGTGTCCGTTCCAGCCTGCGCATGCTCGCCGTCATCGAGGACGAGGAGATCATCGCCGAGGCCCGCGAAGAGGCCGTGTCGGTGGTCTCGGCCGACCCGGATCTGGAGCACCTGCCCGAGCTGCGCACCGCCCTCGACGCCCTCCTGGACGACGAGCGCGAGCAGTACCTCGACAAGGGCTGACAAGGGCTGACAGGCGGCGTGACCGCCGGGGCTGAGAGACTGGGGCCGGACCACCCGTACGTACACCGACAAGGACTCAGATGACCCGCGTGATCGCCGGTGTGGCCGGCGGACGTCGCCTCGCCGTCCCGCCGGGAACCGGCACACGGCCCACGACCGACCGCGCACGCGAGGGCCTGTTCTCCACCTGGCAGGCCCTGCAGGGCACGCTGGACGGCGCGCGCGTCCTCGACCTGTACGCCGGGTCCGGAGCCATCGGCCTCGAAGCGCTCTCGCGCGGCGCGGGCCACGCCCTGCTCGTCGAGGCGGACGCCCGCGCGGCGCGCACCGTCCGGGAGAACGTGAAGTCGATCGGCCTGCCCGGTGCCGAGGTCAGGGCGGGCAAAGCGGCCCAGATCATCCAGGGCGGCGCCCCCACCACCCCGTACGACCTGGTCTTTCTCGACCCTCCGTACGTCGTCACCGATGACGATCTTCGCGAGATACTGCTCACACTCCGTGCGGGGGGCTGGCTCACGGACGATGCGCTCGTCACCGTTGAACGCAGTACCAGAGGCGGAGAATTCAGCTGGCCCGACGGCTTCGAAGCACTGAGGTCCCGTCGCTACGGCGAAGGCACGTTTTGGTACGGTCGCGCCGCCTCTACGTGCGACGACTCAGTGATCGCGCCATGACCGGACCGGAGAGCGAGGGACTTCAGTTGCGCCGCGCCGTCTGTCCGGGGTCATTCGACCCCATCACCAATGGACACCTCGACATCATCGCCCGCGCCTCCAGGCTGTACGACGTGGTGCATGTCGCGGTGATGATCAACCAGTCGAAGAAGGGCCTGTTCACCGTCGACGAGCGGATCGAGCTGATCCGCGAGGTGACCGCCGACTTCGGGAACGTCGAGGTCGAGGCCTTCCACGGCCTGCTCGTCGACTTCTGCAAGCAGCGCGACATCCCGGCCATCGTCAAGGGTCTGCGCGCGGTCAGCGACTTCGACTACGAACTCCAGATGGCCCAGATGAACAACGGCCTCTCCGGTGTCGAGACCCTCTTCGTGCCCACCAACCCCACCTACAGCTTCCTGTCCTCCTCGCTCGTCAAGGAGGTCGCGGCCTGGGGCGGCGACGTCGCCCACCTGCTGCCGCCGGTGGTCCACGAGGCGCTCACCGAGCGCCTCGGCAAGAAGTGACGCACTGACAGCCCGTCACCCGGTGTCGGGCGGCGGCCGACTGGCCTTACAGTCGTGCCGTCCGTCTCCAACCAGCTGTAGAGAGTGGCGAGCACACGGTGGACGTGCAGAAGAAGATCGATGAGATCGTCGACGCGGTCGGCAGTGCCCGGTCCATGCCGATGTCGGCCTCGTGCGTGGTCAACCGCGCCGATCTGCTGTCGATGCTCGAAGAGGTGCGCCAGGCGCTGCCCGGCTCCCTCGCCCAGGCCCAGGAGCTCATCGGCGGCCGCGAGCAGCTCGTCGAGCAGGCCCGCCAGGAGGCGGAGCGGATCATCGAGACCGCGCACGCCGAGCGCGGTTCGCTGATCTCCGACACGGAGGTCGCCCGCAACTCCCAGGGCGAGGCCGAACGCATCCTCGCCGAGGCCCGGCAGGCCGCCGAAGAGGTCCGCGTCGAGGCCGACGACTACGTGGACAGCAAGCTGGCCAACTTCGAGGTCGTCCTCACCAAGACACTCGGCTCGGTCGGCCGCGGCCGCGAGAAGCTCCTCGGCACCGGACCCGGCCTCGACGAGCAGGGCTACGAGGACGAGGACGCCCCGCAGCGCAGCCACGACCCCGAGACGCTGCGCCGCGACGCCGACGCGTACGTCGACGCCAAGCTCGGTGCCTTCGAGGCGGTCCTCGCCAAGACCCTGGAGGCGGTCGGCCGGGGCCGCCAGACCCTGCACGGCCGGGCGCCCGCCGACGACCTCGCGGGCCTCGCCGAGGGCCTCGCCTCCCAGGCGCACACCACGGACGCCGAGTACCTCGCGGGCCTCACCGACCCCACGGCGCCCGCCGCTCCCGCCCCCGCGGCCCCGCAGCCTCCCCAGGCGCCCCCGCAGATCCCGGCCCAGCAGCCGTACGCGCCGCCTCAGCAGGAACCGGACCCGTACGCGTACCAGCAGCAGGACCAGTACAGCTACCAGCAGCAGTACGCCCAGCAGGATCCGTACGGCTACCAGCAGCAGGATCCGTACGGCTACGGGCAGCAGGGATACGACCAGACCCAGCAGCAGGGTTACGCGGAGCCGCAGCAGCAGGCTCCCGGCGTGCTCGACGAGACCAGCCTCTTCGACACCGGCATGATCACGGCGGAGCAGCTGCGCCAGTACGAACAGGGCCGGTGACGCCGGGTCCGTTGCCCTCGCGGGGCCGGATTGGGCCGTGAGCGAAAGGTCCAGTATCCTGGTTCTTCGGTCGCGCGTACGTCCGCGATCCAGGCTGCCCGGCTGACGAGCGAAGCTCGTCCGGGGGCGGCCCTTGAACTTCCAGGATTCGAAAGCAGGAAAAGCCCTGAGTGCTCGCCTTGACCACCGCAACCCACTCGTGTTCGACACACACGAGCTGGGTCGGCGTCCCGGTGCGCTGCAGCGGCTGACCCGTTCCATCGAGGCCCCCGGTTCTCCGGACGTCCTCGGTATCGACGGGGTGATCGGAGTGCCGCAGGGTGCCCCGGTCGAGCTGGAGATCCGCCTTGAGTCGGTCATGGAAGGGGTGCTTGTCACAGGCACCGCCCGTGCGTCGGCCGAGGGGGAGTGCGTAAGGTGTCTGGAGCCGCTGAAGCTTGAGGTGGAAGCGGACTTCCAGGAGATGTTCTCGTACCCTGACGCCGACGACCGGGGCCGCACCGCGGAACCGGCCGACGACGCCGAGGACGACGAGGACAGGCTCTATCTCGAGGACGGCTTGTTCGACCTCGAGCCTGTGCTGCGCGATGCGGTGGTGCTTGCACTGCCGATGCAGCCGGTGTGCCGGGACGACTGTCCGGGTCTGTGTTCCCAGTGTGGGGCACGGCTCGCGGACGACCCGGACCACCACCATGACGCCGTCGACATTCGTTGGGCGGCACTGCAGGGACTCGCCGGGACCATCCAGGACGGCGAGAAGGACGACGTGAGCGGCGCCGAAGCCGGCGTCGACGAGAAGCAGGAGAAGTAGCCGTGGCTGTTCCGAAGCGGAAGATGTCGCGCAGCAACACGCGCCACCGCCGGTCGCAGTGGAAGGCTGCGGTCCCCACTCTGGTTTCGTGTGAGCGTTGCCAGGAGCCGAAGCTGCAGCACATCGCGTGCCCGAGCTGCGGCACGTACAACAAGCGCCAGGTCCTCGAGGTCTGAGCGGCTGGTGAGAGGCACCGTGTCTAGCCACAAGATGGCGGAAGACGCCAACGCTGAAAAGGCTGCAATCGCCAAGAAGCAGGCGGAAAACACGGCCTCGTCCCACACGCTTTTGGAAGGGCGGCTCGGGTACAAGCTCGAGTCCGCCCTTCTGGTGCGTGCACTGACCCACCGTTCGTACGCGTACGAGAACGGCGGTCTGCCGACGAATGAGCGGCTCGAGTTCCTCGGGGACTCGGTGCTCGGTCTCGTCGTCACGGACACGCTCTATCGCACCCACCCCGACCTGCCCGAAGGCCAGCTGGCCAAGTTGCGGGCCGCGGTGGTCAATTCGCGTGCGCTGGCGGAGGTCAGTCGTGGCCTCGAACTCGGTCTCTTTATCCGGCTCGGCCGGGGCGAAGAGGGCACGGGTGGCCGGGACAAGGCATCCATCCTCGCCGACACCCTTGAAGCGGTGATCGGCGCGGTCTATCTGGACCAGGGTCTGGACGCGGCGGGCGAGCTGGTGCACCGGCTCTTCGACCCGCTGATCGAGAAGTCCTCGAACCTGGGCGCGGGCCTGGACTGGAAGACCAGCCTCCAGGAGCTCACCGCGACCGAGAGCCTCGGTGTTCCCGAGTACCTCGTCACGGAGAGCGGCCCGGACCACGAGAAGACCTTTACTGCTGCCGCCCGCGTCGGAGGCGTCTCGTACGGCACCGGCACCGGCCGCAGCAAGAAGGAAGCGGAGCAGCAGGCCGCGGAGTCCGCATGGCGCGAAATTCGCGCTGCCGCGGATGAGCGGATCAAGGCGGCGGAAATCGCCGCCGTCGCTACGACTGCTGCTCCCGCTGCCGCGGAGGTTGACGGGGCTGCCGAAGCCTCCTCTGCCTGACAGCTCCAATGGTGGTGCCGGTCGCCCTCTGGGTGGCCGGCACCAGTCATTTCGCCGCTTCGCGGCATCTCTCCCACCCGCCCGCTGACCCGGAGTCCTCTACATGCCCGAGCTGCCCGAGGTCGAAGTCGTCCGGCGTGGTCTTGAGCGGTGGGTGGCTCATCGGACCGTCGCCGATGTAGAGGTGCGCCATCCGCGTGCCGTGCGGCGGCACCTCGCGGGCGGTGACGACTTCGGCCTGCGCCTCAAGGGGCACCGGGTCGGTACGGCGATGCGGCGCGGAAAGTATCTCTGGCTGCCCGTCGAGGACAGCGGTACCTCGATCCTCGCCCATCTCGGCATGAGCGGGCAGCTGCTCGTCCAGCCCCAAGAGGCGCCCGACGAGAAGCACTTGAGGATTCGCGTACGGTTCGCCGACGCGCTCGGCACCGAGCTGCGCTTCGTCGACCAGCGGACCTTCGGTGGTCTCTCGCTGCACGAGAACACCCCGGACGGACTGCCGGACGTCATCGCGCACATCGCACGCGACCCGCTCGACGAGCAGTTCGACGACGCTGCCTTCCACGCCGCGCTGCGCCGCCGGCGTACGACGATCAAACGGGCCCTGCTCGACCAGTCGTTGATCAGCGGCGTCGGCAACATCTACGCGGACGAGGCCCTTTGGCGGGCGAAGCTGCACTACGAGCGTCCCACCGCCACGTTCACGCGCCCCCGCACGGCCCAACTCCTGGGCCACGTAAGGGATGTGATGAACGCGGCGCTGGCTGTCGGCGGCACGAGCTTCGACAGCCTGTACGTGAACGTGAACGGCGAATCCGGGTACTTCGAGCGGTCACTCGATGCCTATGGGCGTGAGGACGAGCCGTGCCGTCGCTGCGGTACCGCCATGCGCCGGCGCCCCTGGATGAACCGCTCCAGCTACTTCTGCCCGCGCTGTCAGCGGCCGCCCGCCGCCCCCTTGTCGTAGCGGTCGCGCGCTTCGAGCACGCCGTCCATCCTGCCCTCGACGAAGTGGATGAGGTGCATCAGACGGTCGGTGACCTCCCGCCCCAGCGGGGTGAGCCGATAGTCCACGCGCGGCGGGTTGGTGGGCTGCGCGTCGCGGTGGACCAGGCCGTCGCGCTCCAGGGCGTGCAGCGTCTGGGACAGCATCTTCTCGCTCACGCCGTCGACCCGGCGGCGCAGTTCGTTGAAACGGAACGTGCCGTCGTGCAGCGCGCCCAGGGTGAGCGCGCCCCAGCGTCCGGTGACGTGCTCCAGGGTGCCGCGCGAGGGGCACTGCTTGGAGAACACGTCGTACGCCAGGTCCTGGGCGTCGTCGGCCCGGGCGGCGCCGGTCTGAGCGGGGGAGTCCATGCAGCCAGCATACTCCCGCACAGCGCTGACCCAGGGGTTGCGCTAACCGAGGGTTAGCGCAACCGGTGATGTGCTCTAGAAGCCGAAGTCCTGCGTCCACCACGGGCCGCCCGGCGCGAAGTGCGCGCCGACGCCCAAGGTCTTGTAGTCGCAGTTGAGGATGTTGGCCCGGTGGCCGGGGCTGTTCATCCAGGCGTCCATCACGGACTGCGCGTTGGCCTGGCCCCGGGCGATGTTCTCGCCGCCGAGGTCCGATATCCCGGCCTTCTCGGCGCGGTCCCACGGGGTCGCGCCGTCCGGGTCGGTGTGGTCGAAGAAGTCGCGCTCGGCCATGTCCGAGCTGAAGTCTCCGGCGAGCGAGGCGAGCGCGGCGTCGCCGCTCACGGGGGAGCAGCCCACCTTGGCCCGCTCCTGGTTGACCAGGGTGAGCACGTCCGCCTCGGCGACGCTCTCCGCGGACGGCGACTTCGATCCGGTGGCCGGCGGGGCCTTGGGCTTCTCTGCAGGCTTGCGGGACGGGCTCGGGGGCGTCGTCTTCTTCTTCTCGTCGGTCCGGGGCGCGGGCGCCTTGGACGACGGCTTCTTCGACGGCTCGGCCGAGGGCTTCTCGGTGGAGGTGGACTGCGACGGGGTGGAGGCCGGGGCGTCCGGGCGCTCGGAGCCACGGCTCGGCGGGGCCGACTCGCGCTCGGCGGTGCCCGTGTCGCCGCCCTGGGGGGACACCTCGCTGGGAGTCGTGGCGGCACGCACCTTGTTCGAGTCGCCGCCACCGCCGAGGGAGTAGTTGTCGGCTCCCGGGATCAGGCCGGACGCGACCGCCACGGCACCCATCGCCACGGCTGCCGAGACCCCGAGCAGGCCGGTGCGCACCGGTGCGGCACGGCCCTTGCGGCGGTGTGACACGGTGGCGGGGCGGGGCTCCGGGACGCCGGCGTGGCCGCCCGCGTATGTGTCGGAGACCCCAGTGGCGCGGCCGGTGGCGGCTGCCCCTGCGCCGGAGCGTCGGTGGCGTCCCATCTCCTGGCCTTCCTCGTCCTCAGCGGTCAACGTGGCTCACCCATACGAGTGAGGCTCATCGAGTCGGGACTGTACGCGATGGCGCATGGGGACGAAGTGCTCCGAGAGCAATTGGCCGGTTAGCGTGCACCCATGAACGAAGAAGTCAGAGTCACGGCCTGGGTGCGTGGCCAGGTGCAAGGCGTGGGTTTCCGCTGGTTCACGCGGGCCAAGGCTCTGGAGATCGGCGGTCTGAGTGGTTTTGCTCTCAATTTGGAGGACGGCCGTGTGCAGGTCGTCGCCGAGGGTCCCCGCGCGGGTGCCCAGGGGCTGCTCGACTGGCTGCGCACGGGCGACACACCCGGCCGCGTCGACGGCGTCACTGAGATCTGGGACACTCCGCGCGGCATCTACGACACCTTCGCGATTCGCTGACGAAGAGCTGTCGGGCGGGCCCGCTCCGATGCGGCCGTGGCAACTGCCCGGGGCAGAAAACGCCTGGTGGTTGCCAAGAACGTCCCGTCGTGGCAGGCTCCCGGGTGAAGGAAGATCGACACGCCCTCAGGGCCCCGCAGCAGAGGCAGCGCCGCCGTTTCAACGGCCGCAGGCCCCCGGGTTGCCCGCCAATACGGGGCGTGATCGTGTTGACCGTCAAACTTTTTGGTGAGACTCTGGAAGCCCCGCGCACCTTAGCTGTTTGGCATGTGAGAACGGCCCTGCAAGACCAGCACGAACAACGAGTGCCAAGCACCGCGGGTGCGATTCCCTCACGACCCACACCGCTTCGGTCGGTCACTCATTGTGGAGGACCATCCATCATGGCAAAGGCGCTTCTCGGTTACGTCGGCGGTTCCGACCCGCGACTTCTCGCCGAGATGCGACGGCTCCAGCAACGCGTCCAGGACCTGGAATCTGAGCTCGTGAAGATCCAGGCCGAGAACGACGCGCTCGCGGCTGCCGCTTCTCACGAATCGCTCCTGGAGAGCATCGACGTACCCCAGGCGGAGCCTGCGCTCACCTGACCATCACCTTCAGCAAGGCGCTCATCTCACACGACCGCGCGTAACGCCTGTCCGCGTCACGCATTCTCCGGTCTGTGGGATGCCTGATAACGCATGTGGTCAGGCTGCCCATGTCAGCCGCTTGTCCAGATCTGCAAGGGACGCTTCGGCGTCCCTTCTTTCTTGTCGCCGCATGGTCCGCTTCCGTTACACCTGATGTGCCCTGCATGTTCCTGGGTGAAACGGTGGAAGGGAAGGTGCGGCGCGCACCGCCCCGCCGACAAGGACGGTGGTGGGAGACGGGCGGAAGGTAGAGTCCGACGGCGTGCACCTCAAGGCCCTGACTCTGCGCGGTTTCAAATCCTTCGCGTCGGCGACGACGCTGAAGTTCGAGCCGGGCATCACCTGCGTCGTCGGACCGAACGGCTCCGGCAAGTCCAATGTCGTGGACGCGCTGTCCTGGGTCATGGGCGAGCAGGGCGCCAAGTCGCTGCGCGGCGGCAAGATGGAGGACGTCATCTTCGCCGGCACCACCGGGCGCCCGCCGCTCGGCCGTGCCGAGGTGTCCCTCACCATCGACAACTCCGACGGCGCGCTGCCCATCGAGTACGCCGAGGTCACCATCACGCGGATCATGTTCCGCAATGGCGGCAGCGAGTACCAGATCAACGGCGACACCTGCCGGCTGCTCGACATCCAGGAACTGCTCTCCGACTCCGGCATCGGGCGCGAGATGCACGTGATCGTCGGCCAGGGGCAGCTCGACGGTGTCCTGCACGCCGACCCCATGGGCCGCCGCGCCTTCATCGAGGAGGCCGCGGGCGTCCTCAAGCACCGCAAGCGCAAAGAGAAGGCGCTGCGCAAGCTCGACGCGATGCAGGCCAACCTCGCGCGCGTACAGGACCTGACCGACGAGCTGCGGCGGCAGCTCAAGCCCCTTGGCCGGCAGGCCGCCGTGGCGCGCAGGGCCGCCGTCATCCAGGCCGATCTGCGCGACGCCCGCCTGCGGCTGCTCGCCGACGACCTCGTACGCATGCGGGACGCGCTGCGGACCGAGGTCGCCGACGAGGCGGAGCTCAAGCGGCGCAAGGACACCGCCGAGGCCGAGCTGAAGAAGGCGCTCCAGCGGGAGGCCGATCTTGAGGACGAGGTGCGCCGCCTCACGCCACGGCTCCAGCGGGCGCAGCAGACGTGGTACGAGCTGTCACAGCTGGCCGAGCGGGTGCGCGGCACGGTGTCGCTGGCCGACGCCCGGGTCAAGAGCGCCACCGCCGCGCCCCCGGAGGAGCGGCGTGGCCGTGACCCCGAGGACATGGAGCGCGAGGCCGCGCGGATCCGCGAGCAGGAGGCGGAGCTCGCAGCCGCCCTGGAGGCCGCGGAGCACGCCCTTGAGGACACCGTCGGCCACCGCGGCGACCTGGAGCGGGAGCTGGCCGTCGAGGAGCGCCGCCTCAAGGACGTGGCGCGGGCCATCGCCGACCGGCGCGAAGGGCTCGCCCGGCTGACCGGCCAGGTCAACGCGGCGCGCTCGCGGGCGGGCTCCGCGCAGGCCGAGATCGACCGGCTCGCCCTGGCGCGTGACGAGGCGGGGGAGCGCGCGGTCGCCGCCCAGGAGGAGTACGAGCAGCTGAAGGCGGAGGTCGAAGGCCTCGACGCCGGTGACGCGGAGCTCGGCGAGCGGCACGACGAGGCGAAGCGTTCCCTCACGCAGGCCGAGGGCGCGCTGACGGCCGCCCGCGAGGCGGCGACCGCCGCCGAACGCAAGCGGGCCGCGGTCGCCGCCCGGCACGAGGCGCTCGCGCTCGGCCTGCGGCGCAAGGACGGTACGGGGGCGCTGCTCGCTGCCAAGGACCGTCTCACGGGGCTGCTCGGTCCCGCGGCCGAGCTGCTCTCGATCACCCCCGGGTACGAGGTCGCGATCGCGGCGGCGTTCGGTGCGGCGGCGGACGCGATCGCCGTGACCACACCGGCGTCGGCGGCGGAGGCCATCCGGCTGCTGCGCAAGCAGGACGCGGGACGGGCCGCGCTGTTGCTGGCGGGGGCGCCCGGAACCGGCCCCGGTGACACCCGGCAGCGGAGTGCCGAAGGGCCGCCCATGGTCGCCGAACTGGTGCGCGGGCCGGAGGAGTTGATGCCCGCGGTGCGGCGGCTGCTGCGGGGAATGGTTGCCGTCGGCACTCTTGAGGACGCCGAGGACTTCGTCTACGCCCACCCGGAGCTCACCGCCGTCACCGCCGAAGGCGACCTGCTCGGGGCGCACTTCGCGCAGGGCGGGTCGGCCGGGGCGCCCAGCCTGCTCGAAGTACAGGCATCCGTCGACGAGGCGGCCGCCGAGCTCGAACAACTCGCCGATCAGTGCGAGGAGTTGGCGCACGCCCAGCAGGAGGCGGGCGAGCGGCGCAAGGAGGCGGCCGCGCTCGTCGAGGAGTTGGGGGAGCGCCGACGCGCGGCCGACCGGGAGAAGTCCGCCGTGGCCCAGCAGTTGGGCGCCCTTGCCGGGCAGGCGCGCGGCGCCGCGGGCGAGGCCGAGCGCAGTGCGGCCGCCGCGGCGAAGGCTCAGGAAGCGCTGGACAAGGCGGTCGAGGACGCCGAGGAGCTGGCAGAGCGGCTCGCCGTGGCAGAAGAGACGGCCTCCTCGGAAGGAGGGGAGGAGGAGCCCGACACCTCGGTGCGCGACCGGCTCGCCGCCGACGGGGCCAACGCCCGGCAGACCGAGATGGAGGCCAGGCTCCAGGTGCGTACGCACGAGGAGCGGGTCAAAGGCCTGGCGGGACGCGCCGACTCGCTCGACCGGGCGGCGCGCGCCGAACGCGAGGCACGCGCGCGTGCCGAGCAGCGCAAGGCCCGGATGCGGCACGAGGCCGCGGTCGCCGAGGCCGTCGCCCGTGGTGCGCGGCAGCTGCTCGCGCACGTCGAGGTGTCCCTCGTACGGGCTCAGGAGGAACGCGCCGCCGCCGAGCACGCCAAGGAGGTGCGGGAGCGAGATCTGACCGCCGAGCGGAGCCAGGGCCGCGACCTCAAGGCCGAGCTCGACACATTGACGGATTCAGTCCACCGCGGCGAGGTACTCGGTGCCGAGAAGCGGCTGCGGATCGAGCAGCTGGAGTCCAAGGCACTGGAGGAACTCGGTGTGGAACCGGCAGGACTCGTCTCCGACTACGGCCCCGACCAGCTCGTGCCGCCCTCCCCCGCGGCCGAGGGCGAGGAGCTCCCCGAGGACCCCGACGACCCGCGCAACCGGCCCGTGCCGTACGTCCGCGGTGAGCAGGAGAAGCGGCTGAGGTCAGCCGAACGGGCGTATCAGCAGCTCGGGAAGGTGAACCCGCTGGCCCTTGAGGAGTTCGCCGCCCTGGAGGAGCGTCACAAGTTCCTGAGCGAGCAGCTCGAGGACCTGAAGAAGACGCGGGCCGACCTCCTGCAGGTGGTGAAGGAGGTCGACGAGCGCGTCGAGCAGGTCTTCACCGAGGCCTACCGGGACACCGCCCGTGAGTTCGAGGGCGTCTTCTCGCGGCTCTTCCCGGGCGGTGAGGGACGGCTCATCCTGACCGACCCCGACAACATGCTCGCCACGGGTGTCGACGTCGAGGCGCGCCCGCCCGGCAAGAAGGTCAAGCGCCTCTCGCTGCTCTCCGGCGGTGAGCGGTCGCTGACCGCCGTCGCGCTGCTCGTCTCGATCTTCAAGGCGCGGCCGAGTCCCTTCTATGTGATGGACGAGGTCGAGGCCGCGCTCGACGACACCAACCTGCAGCGGCTCATCCGGATCATGGAGGAGCTGCAGGAGGCCTCGCAGCTCATCGTGATCACGCACCAGAAGCGGACGATGGAGGTCGCGGACGCGCTGTACGGCGTGTCCATGCAGGGGGACGGCGTCTCGAAGGTGATCAGTCAGCGGCTCCGGTAGCCCTCGCCGACCCACCTCGTCACCGCATCTCCATAACTTCAAGACTTGAACGAACCACACCTCAGGAGTCCCTGAAAGTCACAGGAACCCAGGTATTGACTTCGAAACTTGAAGGCATAGTCTCTGCAACGTTGCTTTTACCTTCAGGTGGTGGGCGGCGTGAAGTTGTGCGCCACTTGAAGTGCTCACCCCCACCCCCGGCGATGTTGCCGGTGGCCCGAGGAGTCCATGTGACCAGCACAACGAAGGCGCCGCAGCCCGGCCACGGCAGAGAGGCCCAGCCGGACCATCTCGGCCATGTCATCTTCATTACGGCGGCCGCCGCGATGGGTGGCTTCCTGTTCGGCTACGACAGTTCGGTGATCAACGGCGCGACCGTCGCCATCCAGCACCGATTCGACGTCGACGCCAACATGCTCGGCTGGATCATCGCCACCGCACTGCTCGGCTGTGCCGTCGGTGCCGCGATCGCCGGCCGTATCGCCGACCGCATCGGCCGCATCCGCTGCATGCAGATCGCCGCCGTCCTCTTCGCGGCGAGCGCCGTCGGTTCGGCCCTGCCGTTCGCGGCGTGGGACCTGACGATGTGGCGCTTCATCGGCGGCATCGGCATCGGCATGGCGTCCGTCATCGGCCCGGCCTACATCGCCGAGGTCGCACCGCCCGCCTACCGAGGCCGCCTCGCCTCGTTCCAGCAGGCCGCGATCGTCATCGGCATCGCCGTCTCCCAGCTGGTCAACTGGGCCATCCTGAACATGGCGGACGGTGACCAGCGCGGCAAGCTCCTCGGCCTGGAGGCCTGGCAGCTGATGCTCGGCGTCATGGTCATCCCGGCCCTCCTCTACGGCCTGCTCTCCTTCGCGATCCCCGAGTCGCCGCGCTTCCTCATCTCGGTCGGCCGCAACACCGAGGCCAAGAAGGTCCTCGGCGAGGTCGAGGGCACCAAGATCGACCTCGACGCCCGCGTCACCGAGATCGAGGAGGGCATGCGCCGCGAGCACAAGTCCTCGTTCAAGGACCTGCTCGGCAAGGTCGGCTTCCTGCCGATCGTCTGGATCGGCATCGGCCTCTCGGTGTTCCAGCAGCTCGTCGGCATCAACGTGATCTTCTACTACTCGAACCAGCTGTGGCAGTCGATCGGCAAGGACCCGAGCAGCTCGTTCCTGTACTCGTTCGAGACGTCGATCGTGAACATCGTCGGCACGGTCATCGCGATGATCTTCGTCGACCGCATCGGCCGCAAGCCGCTGGCCATCATCGGTTCGGCCGGCATGGCGCTCGCGCTCTTCACCTGCGCCTGGGCGTTCTCCTACCGCACCGGCAGCGGTGACAACGTCTCGCTGCCGGACGCGCAGGGCCTGACGGCGATCATCGCCGCCAACTTCTTCGTGCTCTTCTTCGCCCTCTCCTGGGGCGTGGTGGTCTGGGTGCTGCTCGGCGAGATCTTCCCGAACCGGATCCGCGCCGCCGCTCTCGGTGTGGCCGCATCGGCCCAGTGGCTCGCCAACTTCGCGATCACCAAGACGTTCCCGAGCATGTCCGAGTGGAGCCTGACCGGCTCGTACATCATCTACGGGGCCTTCGCCCTGATCTCGATCCCCTTCGTCATGAAGTTCGTCAAGGAGACGAAGGGCAAGACCCTGGAGGAGATGGGCTAATCCCCGCTGCCCCTCCTCTGAGGATGCTGCCCCGGTTCAAGGACCTATTCCTTGAGCCGGGGCAGTACGTTTTCGCAGAAGTGGTGCAGGCTGCGCCATCCCTCGTCGACCGGCATCCCGCCGGAGAGCGGATGCAGCACGAGATTGGCGGCGCCGCCCTGCACGTACGCCACGCACTGGTCGGGCGTCAGGACACGGTAGACACCCTCGGCACGCAGCTCGTCGACCGTGGTGGCGCTCGACTTCACCGCCGAGCGGATGTCCTTGGACTGCCAGGAGGCGTACGTACGGGCCTCGTGCAGGAAGTGCTCGCCGTGCTCGGCCCAGGTGCGGTCGGGGTCGTCCGCGATGTGCAGGAGCGGGGTCTCGGCGGCGGGCATCATCGTCCAGCCCTCGGTGCCGTACTCCGCGAGGCGTTCGTTGTAGTACGCCTCGAGCTCCGGCAGATGGGCGCTGGGGAAGAACGGCAGCCCGAGCCGGGCCGCGCGCCGGGCCGCCGCCTGCGAGGAGCCGCCGACCAGGAGCATCGGGTGCGGCCGGGTGTACGGACGCGGGGTGACGCGCACGGTGCGGCCGCGGAACTCGAAGGGTTCGCCCGTCCACGCCTGCAGCAGGGTCTCCAGGAGCTCGTCCTGGAGCTTGCCGCGCCGCTTCCACTCGACGCCGAACGCCTCGTACTCCTCGGGCCGGTAGCCGATCCCCGCCACCGTGACGAGGCGGCCGCCGCTGAGTAGGTCGAGTACGGCGATGTCCTCGGCGAGCCGCAGCGGATCGTGCAGCGGGCCGATGATCGCGGAGACCGTGACCGCGATGCGCCGGGTCGCCCCGAAGACCGCGCCGGCGAAAGTGAAGGGCGAGGGCAGCCAGTTGTTGGCGACGCCGTGGTGTTCCTCGGTCTGCACGGTGGAGATGCCCCGGTCGTCGGCGTACGTGGCCATCTCCACGGCGGCCTTGTAGCGGTCGCTCAGCGAGGAGGGCGTGGCATCCGGATCGACGAGGTTGAAGCGTACGACTGTGACGGGCATGGAAACGTCCCCCTTCACCGTGTGCGGGCGAAGAGGGACGTTAGATGACGCGATGTCAGATGACCATAGCCCGGGGGCAGTTGATCCGGATCGGGCGCGGTGTGGCGTCAGGTGCTGGACGCCGTCAGGCCGAGACCAGCTCCGTCTCGCCGTCGCCGTGGCCCTTGGGGCCCTCGGGGGCTTCGACGGCCGGGGTCCTCGGAAGCACCGCGTACAGCGCGGCGGCGATGAGGATCGTGGCCAGCCAGCCCAGGCCGTTGCGGCCGATCCAGGAGGTGGCGAGTGGGCCGCTGAACCAGTCGACCTTCGTGAAGAGCAGCCCCGCCACCAGCGCGATCGCCCACGCGGTCATGGCCTGCCAGGCGAAACCCGCCTTGTACCAGTAGGCACTGGTGCGCTTGGTGTCCATCAGCGCTTCGCCGTCGTACGTCTTCCTGCTCAGCATGTCGATGCCGAAGACGCCGATCCAGGCGGAGAAGGCGACCGCGAGCAGGGTCAGGAAGGAGATGAACGAACCGATGAAGCTGGTGGCCACGTTCATCAGGAGGTAGCCGAAGATCAGGCTGATGATGGCGTTGATGGAAACCGCCCACGTGCGCGGGACCTTGATGCCGAGCGTCATGGCGGTGAAGCCCGCGGAGTACATCGACATCGAGTTGATGAGCAGCATGCCGATCAGGGCCATGATCAGGTAAGGCACCGCGATCCACGTCGGCAGGAGCTGGCCGAGGAAGGAGACCGGGTCCGAGGCCTTCGACAGGCTCGGCGTGCTGACCGCCATGACCGCGCCCATCAGGACCATCGGGACGACGACGATGCCGGCGCCACCGATGGCGTTGCCCACGAGGGCCTTGTTGGAGGCCTTGCGCGGGAGGTAGCGGGTGAAGTCCGGGCCCGTGGGGACCCAGCTGATGCCGCCCGCTGCGATCACGCCGACTCCCGCGACCATCGCCGCGGTGGAGCCCGCGGACTGCGAGAAGACGTCCGACCAGGGGGTGTTGGCCACGAGGTAGACGAGCACGAGGACGCTGAACGCGCCGAAGAGGTACGTCGCCCAGGTGTTGCAGATGTGCAGGACCTTGCGGCCCAGGCCGCTGATGACGAACGTGCAGGCGACGAAGGCGATCAGCGTCACGATCGTCAGCCACGTGCTGGACTTCACGCCGAAGCAGATGTCCAGGACGGTGATGATCGCGTACGCGCCCGTGACCGCGTTGATCGTCTCCCAGCCCCAGCGGGCCACCCAGATCAGTGCACCCGGGAAGAGGTTGCCGCGCTGGCCGAAGACGGCGCGCGAGAGCGTCATGCCGGGGGAGCCGCCGCGCTTGCCCGAGATCGAGATCAGACCGACGAGGCCGTAGCTCAGGAGCGGCGAGACCAGGGCGACGACCAGGGCCTGCCAGAAGTTGAGGCCGTTGGTCACGATGAGGCCGGCGCCCATGGTGAGCAGCAGGACGCTGATGTTGGCCGCCACCCACGTGGGGAACAGCTCGCGGGCCTTGCCTGTGCGCTCGGAGTCGGGGACGGGCTCGAGGCCGCGTGTCTCCAGGGCGCCTTCGTTTTCGGCGGTGGTGCTCATGGGGTGGGGTCCGTGCCTCTCGCTCGGATCGCAACGCCGCGATCCGTCCGTGGGGGTGATCGCGTTGGACTCTACGCGCGTTGATGCGGAGAGCTCCATCGTACTTTAGTCCGAGTAGTGCCCTCTATGAGCTTATGTTCTTTGGAGGAAGCTACAGCCTGAGCCTCTGGTGCCCCCATGGCTGATACTGGGTGGGTTATGGAAATCGTCATCCTTGCTGTAGTCATCGCCGTGGTCGTGATCGGCGCGCTCGGCGGGCTCGTGGTCGGCAGTCGCAAGAAGAAGCGGCTGCCCCCGAAGGCCCCGTCGTCCACGCCCACCATCACCGCTCCTCCGGCCGAGCCGCACATCGGCGACGAGGCCGAGACGCCGCGCGACGAACCGCGCCGCACGATCGAGGAGGTGGAACTCCCGGGCGCCGGTGCCGAGGCGCCGGTCGTCATCGAAGAGGCTCCCGAAGCCGCCCCGGAGGTCGAGACCCCGGAGCCCACGGCAGGTCGCCTGGTCCGTCTGCGCTCGCGCCTCTCGCGCTCGCAGAACGCACTCGGCAAGGGGCTGCTCACGCTCCTCTCCCGCGAGCACCTGGACGAGGACACCTGGGAGGAGATCGAGGACACGCTCCTCACCGCCGACGTGGGCGTGGCCCCCACGCAGGAACTGGTCGAGCGGCTCCGCGAGCGCGTCCGCGTGCTCGGCACCCGTACCCCCGACGACCTGCGCACGCTGCTGCGCGAGGAACTCGTGGCGCTGGTCGACCCGGACCTCGACCGCACGGTCAAGACCGAGTCGGGCCTGGAGACGCCCGGCATCGTGATGGTCGTCGGTGTGAACGGCACCGGCAAGACCACCACCACCGGCAAGCTCGCCCGCGTCCTGGTCGCCGACGGCCGCTCCGTGGTCCTCGGCGCCGCGGACACGTTCCGTGCCGCCGCCGCCGACCAGCTGCAGACCTGGGGCGAGCGCGTCGGCGCCCGCACGGTCCGCGGCCCCGAGGGCGGCGACCCCGCGTCGATCGCCTTCGACGCGGTCAAGGAAGGCATCGCGGAGGGTGCCGATGTCGTCCTCATCGACACCGCGGGCCGCCTGCACACCAAGACCGGCCTGATGGACGAGCTCGGCAAGGTCAAGCGCGTCGTCGAGAAGCACGCGCCGCTCGACGAGGTGCTGCTCGTCCTGGACGCCACGACCGGGCAGAACGGCCTGGTGCAGGCGCGGGTCTTCGCCGAGGTCGTCAACATCACCGGCATCGTCCTGACGAAGCTGGACGGCACGGCCAAGGGCGGCATCGTCGTCGCGGTCCAGCGCGAGCTGGGCGTACCGGTGAAGCTGATCGGGCTCGGAGAGGGCGCGGACGACCTCGCCCCGTTCGAGCCCGAGGCCTTCGTCGACGCGCTGATCGGCGAGTAGCCACTCCGGCGCGCGGCGCCACGCACGAAGAAATGCCCCACCCCGGGGTGCAGCCGGGGTGGGGCATTTCGTGTGCGGGCGCCGACCGCTACGCCGGTGAGCGATGAGCCACGTACGCCAGGGTCCCGAGGACCAGCCGCGCCTGCGGTGGATGCGTCGCCGAGTCCAGGTCCGGGGCGCGGAGCCAGCGGACCGGGCCGAGGCCCGCGCGGTCGGAGGGCGGGGCGGTGATGTGTGTGCCGGGGCCCAGGCCGTGCAGATCGATGCCGGCGTCGTCCCAGCCCATGCGGTAGAGCAGCTGGGGGAGTTCGGCGGCGGCTCCGGGGGCGACGAAGAAGTGCGCGCGGCCCTCCGGGGTGGCCGCGACCGGGCCGAGCGGCAGGCCCATGCGCTCCAGGCGGACCAGCGCCCTGCGGCCCGCCGCCTCGGCCACCTCGATGATGTCGAAGGCGCGGCCCACGGGCAGCAGCACGGCGGCGCCCGGGTACTGCGTCCAGGCCTCGGTCACCTCGTCGAGCGTCGCCCCGGCGGGCACCTCGGGGGCGAACTCCAGAGGGTGGGTGCCGGGGGCGGCGCAGTCGGCCGCGCCGCAGGAGCAGCGGCCGTCCAGGGCGCGTGCGCCGGGGACCGCGGCCCATCCCCACAGCCCGGTGTACTCCGCCACCGCGGTGCAGTCCGACGTGCGGCCGCGCCGCCGTGAACCGGTGCGAGGCTTGTCGGTTCCCCTGATGCCGCCGATCGTGAAGCCCATGCCCCCTCCAACGGGTCGAGCGCGGTGTGGTTACGTGACGGAATCGGATCGTGACCCTGAGTTCGTGCGGGCGCTCGGTGGCTCAAGGGGGGTGCACCCGGTCATGCGCGCCCCGAAGTGCTCCCTTCCGCCCACCTTCGGTCGTCCACTGTCAAGTCAATCGCTTGTCGTGGCCCGGGAGTTCATTCGAAGGGGTGGCGAATGGTGGCGTTTCCGCGATCGCCCTCGCCGGAGGGGTGATCGTAGGATTACTTTCAGTGCACGGGCCCTGAGTGCGGTGCACTTGTGGGTATGCCGGAGGCAAGTCGGTTTCCTGTTCGATGGGTGACGTTCGCCGGACGGAGAGCCGCACCGCGCGGCATTCTGGTAGGGCTTGGGCGTAGGACCGCGGGTAAGAGTCTTGAGGGATGGGGGCGTTCCAGTGGGCGGCAATGGCGGAAGTGGTGCGAACGCTGAGAAGCGCCCCAACGAACTGCTCAATTCCTGGTTCGTGCGCAGCGGCTGGTCGAAGGGCGAGCTGGCGCGCCAAGTCAACCGCAGGGCACGGCAGTTGGGCGCCCACCACATCTCCACCGACACCTCGCGGGTGCGGCGCTGGCTGGACGGCGAGAACCCGCGCGAGCCCATCCCGCGCATCCTCTCCGAGCTGTTCTCCGAGCGGTTCGGCTGCGTGGTCGCGGTCGAGGACCTCGGGCTGCGCGCCGCGCACCAGTCGCCGTCCGTCTCGGGCGTCGACCTGCCCTGGACCGGGCCCCAGACCGTCGCGCTCATCAGTGAGTTCTCGCGCAGCGACCTGATGCTGGCCCGGCGCGGCTTCCTCGGCACCTCGCTCGCGCTCTCCGCCGGCCCCTCCCTCATCGAGCCCATGCAGCGCTGGCTGGTCCCGGGGCCCACGACCCCGGTCGGCGACCCGGAGCCGCCCACCCCGTCGCGCAGGCCCGGCAGGCTCTCCAGGCCGGAGCTGGACCTCCTGGAGTCCACGACCGTGATGTTCCGGCAGTGGGACGCGCAGTGCGGCGGCGGGCTGCGGCGCAAGGCGGTCGTCGGCCAACTGCACGAGGTGACGGACCTGTTGCAGGAGCCCCAGCCGGAGGCCACGTCCAAGCGGCTCTTCAAGGTCGCGGGCGAACTGGCCGAACTGGCCGGCTGGATGAGCTACGACGTCGGTCTCCAGCCCACCGCCCAGAAGTACTTCGTGCTTGCCCTGCACGCCGCGAAGGAAGCCGGCGAGAAGCCCCTCGGTTCGTACATCCTCTCCAGCATGAGCCGCCAGATGATCCACCTCGGACGGCCCGACGACGCACTCGAACTGATCCACCTCGCGCAGTACGGAAGCCGTGACTGCGCGAGCCCGCGCACCCAGGCCATGCTGTATGCGATGGAGGCCCGCGCCTACGCCAGCATGGGCCAGCCCGGCAAGTGCAAGCGGGCCGTGCGCATGGCCGAGGACACCTTCGCCGACGCCGCCGACTTCGACGAGCCCGAGCCGGACTGGATCCGCTTCTTCTCCGAGGCCGAGCTGAACGGAGAGAACGCCCACTCGTTCCGTGACCTGGCCTATGTGGCCGGTCGCAGCCCGACGTACGCCTCACTCGCCGAGCCCGTCATGGAGCGCGCAGTCGAGCTCTTCGGCAAGGACTCCGAGCACCAGCGTTCGTACGCACTGAACCTCATCGGCATGGCCACGGTCCACCTGCTCCAGCGTGAGCCCGAGCAGAGCACGGTCCTCGCGGGCCAGGCCCTGACCATCGCCAAGAAGGTGCGCTCCGAGCGGGTCAACACCCGCCTGCGCAAGACCGTGGACACCGCCGTGCGGGACTTCGGCGACATCGCCGAGGTCGTGCAGCTGACCGACCAGCTCGCCATCGACATGCCCGAAACCGCGGAGGCGGTCTGACGGCGCCCCACCAGATCCCCGGCCGCGGCCGGTCCATCCCGAACTGCCCGACTCGGCTCCCCCACGCCAGGTCAATCGGATGGCCGCCGTGGCCGGTTTTTTCGGTGTGCGCAGGGTATGAAAGCGCGTCCCGCCTGACCCGGCAGTTCATGGACGCGTAACACGCACGCCCTCTTCGTCACTGCGGCGAAACATCGAGGGGCACCCCCGGTAACGGCGCTGCGCCAATCTCATGGCGCATAACGGCCCACCCCCTCTTGCCCCGCCCGCACGGGCCGCATACGACGACGAGGAGACGCCGATGCCCCCAGGCATCACGATCGCCGCAGACGCCCCGCAGCTGTCTGCCGCCAACACAGGGTTCATGCTCATCTGTTCCGCCCTGGTGATGCTCATGACGCCGGGACTCGCCTTCTTCTACGGAGGCATGGTCCGCGTCAAGAGCACACTGAACATGCTGATGATGAGCTTCATCAGTCTGGGGATCGTCACCATCCTCTGGGTGCTGTACGGCTTCTCCATCGCGTTCGGCACCGACCACGGCAGCCTCTTCGGCTGGTCGTCCGACTACGTGGGCCTCAGCGGCATAGGGCTCACCGAGCTGTGGGACGGCTACACCATCCCGGTCTATGTCTTCGCGGTCTTCCAGCTGATGTTCGCGATCATCACGCCCGCCCTGATCAGCGGTGCGCTCGCCGACCGCGTGAAGTTCACCGCCTGGGCGCTCTTCGTGGCGCTCTGGGCCACGGTCGTCTACTTCCCGGTCGCGCACTGGGTGTGGGGCACGGGCGGCTGGGCCTTCGAGCTCGGCGTCATCGACTTCGCCGGCGGTACGGCCGTGCACATCAACGCCGGTGCCGCCGCGCTCGGCGTGATCCTGGTCATCGGCAAGCGCGTCGGCTTCAAGAAGGACCCGATGCGGCCGCACAGCCTGCCGCTCGTCATGCTCGGCGCGGCGCTCCTGTGGTTCGGCTGGTTCGGCTTCAACGCCGGGTCGTGGCTGGGCAACGACGACGGCGTCGGCGCGATGATGTTCCTGAACACGCAGGTCGCCACCGCCGCGGCCATGCTGGCCTGGCTCGCCTACGAGAAGATCCGGCACGGCGCGTTCACCACGCTCGGCGCCGCGTCGGGCGCCGTCGCGGGGCTCGTCGCGATCACCCCCTCCGGCGGCTCCTGCTCGCCGCTCGGCGCGATCGCCATCGGTGCCATCGCCGGTCTGCTCTGCGCCATGGCCGTCGGCCTCAAGTTCAAGTTCGGCTACGACGACTCCCTCGACGTCGTCGGTGTCCACCTCGTCGGCGGTGTCGTGGGCTCGCTGCTCGTCGGCTTCTTCGCCACCGGCGGCGTCCAGTCCGACGCGAAGGGCCTCTTCTACGGCGGCGGGCTCGAACAGCTGGGCAAGCAGGCCGCCGGTGTCGGCGCCGTCCTCGCGTACTCCATGATCGCCTCCGCGATCCTCGCCTTCCTGGTCGACAAGACCATCGGGATGCGGGTCAGCGAGGACGAGGAGGTCGCGGGCATCGACCAGGTGCAGCACGCCGAGACCGCGTACGACTTCAGTGGCGCGGGCGGTGGCACGGCGCCCCGTACCGCCGCCGTGCCCGGCCCGCCGGTCCAGGACGCCGGCAAGGCTGCGAACGAGAAGAACAAGAGGGTGGACGTATGAAGCTCATCACCGCGGTCGTCAAGCCGCACCGGCTCGACGAGATCAAGGAGGCCCTCCAGGCCTTCGGCGTCCAGGGCCTGACCGTGACCGAGGCCAGCGGCTACGGCCGTCAGCGCGGTCACACCGAGGTCTACCGTGGCGCGGAGTACACCGTCGACCTGGTGCCGAAGATCCGGATCGAGGTCCTGGTCGAGGACGACGACGCCGAACAGCTCGTGGATGTCGTGGTCAAGGCCGCCCGAACCGGCAAGATCGGTGACGGCAAGGTCTGGAGCGTCCCGGTCGACACGGCGGTGCGGGTGCGGACCGGCGAACGTGGACCTGATGCGCTGTGAGCTCGGACGGCAAGGGCTGAGCCACCAGAGCTGAGCGGAACTGAGCGGGACTGAGCAGGACGGACAGGAGCTGCTGGGTGACGAGTGTGGACGTACGTAGTGAATCGGACTCGGAAGACTCCGGACCCAGCGGCTATGCGGCGGCCCGGCTGCGCCTCCTTCAAGGGGAGGCGCGGTCCGGGCCGCCGCGCCGTTCGGCCCTGGCCGATCTCACGGACGGCTGGCTGACCGGCCTTTTCACGGCCGCGGGTGCGCCACGGGGGGCCGCACTGGTGGCCGTGGGCGGGTACGGCAGGGGAGAGCTGTCGCCGCGCAGTGACCTCGACCTGCTCCTGCTGCACGACGGCAGCGCGGACGCCGGTGAGGTGGCGGCCCTCGCGGACCGCATCTGGTACCCCATCTGGGATCTCGGGCTCGCGCTCGACCACTCCGTGCGGACGCCCGCGGAGGCGCGCAAGACCGCGGGCGAGGATCTCAAGGTGCAGCTGGGGCTGCTCGACGCGCGGCACGTCGTGGGGGACCTCGGGCTGACCGCTGGGCTGCGCACCGCGGTGCTCGCCGACTGGCGCAACCTCGCACCGAAGCGGCTGCCCGAGCTGCGGGAGCTGTGCGAGGAACGGGCCGAGCGGCAGGGGGAGTTGAGCTATCTCCTGGAGCCTGACCTGAAGGAGGCCCGGGGTGGCCTGCGGGATGCGACCGCCTTGCGGGCCGTCGCTGCCTCCTGGCTGGCTGACGCGCCTCGTGAGGGGCTCGCCGACGCCCGGCGGCGACTCCTCGACGTACGGGACGCGCTGCATCTGACCACAGGGCGGGCCACGGACCGGCTCGCGCTGCAGGAACAGGACCAAGTCGCCGCGGAACTGGGCCTGTTGGACGCCGATACGCTGCTCCGTCAGGTGTACGAGTCCGCGCGCACCATCTCGTACGCGAGTGACGTGACGTGGCGCGAGGTAAGCAGGGTGCTGCGGTCCCGGTCCGTGCGGCCTCGGCTGCGGGCCATGCTGGGCGGCGGCAAGGGGGCGGTGGCCGAGCGTTCGCCGCTGGCCGAGGGGGTCGTGGAGCAGGACGGGGAGGTCGTCCTCGCGCGGGCGGCCCGGCCCGAGCGGGATCCCGTGCTGCCGCTCCGCGCCGCCGCGGCAGCGGCCCAGGCCGGGTTGCCCCTGTCGCTGCACGCGGTGCGCAGGATGGCCGTGGCGGTACGGCCGCTGCCCACGCCGTGGCCGGCGGAGGCCAGGGAACAGCTGGTGACCCTCCTCGGAGCCGGGCGGCCCACGGTCGAGGTGTGGGAGGCGTTGGAGGCCGAGGGCCTTGTCACCCGGCTGCTGCCCGACTGGGAGCGGGTGCGGTGCAGGCCGCAGCGCAACGCCGTGCACACGTGGACGGTCGACCGGCATCTGGTGGAGACGGCGGTGCAGGCGTCGGAGCTGACCCGGCGCGTGGGACGGCCCGACCTGCTCCTGGTGGCCGGGCTGCTGCACGACATCGGGAAGGGCTGGCCGGGGGACCACTCCGAGGCCGGGGAGATCATCGCCCGGGACGTCGCGGCCCGGATCGGCTTCGACCGCGCCGACGTGGCCGTCCTCGCGACCCTGGTGCGCCATCACCTGCTGCTGATCGAGACGGCCACGCGACGGGACCTCGACGATCCGGCCACGGTACGGGCGGTCGCGGACGCGGTGGGTTCGACCGGGACCCTCGAACTGCTGCACGCCCTCACGGAAGCGGACGCGCTGGCCACCGGGCCCGCGGCCTGGTCGACCTGGCGGGGTTCGCTCGTCGCCGACCTGGTGAAGCGGGTGGGGGCGGTGCTGTCAGGGGAGGAGCCGGTGGAAGCGGAGGACATCGCTCCCACCGCCGAGCAGGAGCGCCTCGCGGTGGAGGCGTTCCGTACGGGCGGGCCGGTGCTCGCGCTGCGGGCGCAGACGGAGGGGGTCGCCGCCGAGGAGCCGGCCGGGGACCCGGAGCCCCTGGGCGTGGAGCTGGTCATCGCGGTGCCGGACCAGCCGGGCGTGCTGTCCGCCGTCGCGGGGGTGCTCGCCATGCACCGGCTCACGGTACGGACCGCCGAGTTGCGCGGGGTGGGGCTGCCGTCCGGTCTCGAGGACTCGGTGCTGCTGCTCAACTGGCGGGTCGCCGCGGAGTACGGCTCCCTGCCGCAGGCCGCACGGCTGCGGGCGGACCTGGTGCGGGCCCTGGACGGCTCGCTGGACATCGCGGCACGGCTCGCGGAACGCGACGCGGCGTATCCGAGACGCCGGGGGACGGTCGCGCCTCCGCCCCGGGTCACGGTGGCGTCGGCGGGCTCACGCCTCGCGACGGTGATCGAGGTGCGGGCCCAGGACGCACCGGGGCTGCTGCACCGCATCGGCCGGGCGCTGGAGTCGGCGGGCGTGGAGGTACGCAGCGCCCACGTCTCGACCCTGGGCGCGAACGCGGTGGACGCGTTCTACGTGACGGGGGCGGGGGCGCCGCTGCCGGGGGAGCGGGCCGCTGGGGTGGCGCGGGCGGTGGAGGAGGCGTTGCGGGGGTAGGGGGTCGGTCGGCTGTGCCGCGCCCCCCGGGGCAGCCGTTTCGCACCGGAACGGCGCTCCCCGTGGCAGCGGTTCCGCACCGGAACCCTGCTTCGGGGCGCCGGCGAGCCGGTCGTACGGCCAGTGCGCCGGCGGTCGCTGGCGGAGCCGAGGCCGTCCCGCGAACCCCCGCCCACCCGGCAGGGCACAGCGCGGCGACGGTGCGGATACCCTGGAGGGCGACCCATCCGCCCGCCCCACGCTCGGCTCCGCGCGAGCGGGGCCCCTTCGACCCGAGGATTCGCGACCGCCGTGTTCGACACTCTCTCCGACCGCCTCGCAGCGACATTCAAGAACCTCCGGGGCAAGGGCCGCCTGTCCGAGGCGGACATCGACGCCACGGCGCGCGAGATCCGCATCGCCCTGCTCGAGGCGGACGTCGCCCTCCCCGTCGTCCGGGCCTTCATCAAGCAGATCAAGGAGCGCGCCACCGGGGCCGAGGTCAGCCAGGCCCTGAACCCCGCCCAGCAGGTCATCAAGATCGTCAACGAGGAGCTCATCGGCATCCTCGGCGGCGAGACGCGACGCCTGCGGTTCGCCAAGAACCCGCCGAGCGTCATCATGCTCGCCGGTCTGCAGGGTGCCGGTAAGACCACCCTCGCGGGAAAGCTCGGCCTCTGGCTGAAGGGGCAGGGCCATTCGCCGCTCCTGGTGGCGTGTGACCTGCAGCGTCCCAACGCCGTGAACCAGCTGTCCGTGGTCGCCGAGCGCGCGGGCGTCGGCGTCTACGCCCCCCAGCCGGGCAACGGCGTGGGCGACCCGGTCCAGGTCGCCAAGGACTCGATCGAGTTCGCCAAGACCAAGCAGTACGACGTCGTCATCGTCGACACCGCGGGCCGTCTCGGCATCGACCAGGAGCTGATGCAGCAGGCCGCGGACATCCGCGACGCCGTCAGCCCGGACGAGGTCCTCTTCGTCGTCGACGCCATGATCGGTCAGGACGCCGTCAACACGGCGGAGTCCTTCCGCGACGGTGTCGGCTTCGACGGCGTCGTCCTGTCGAAGCTCGACGGTGACGCCCGTGGTGGCGCCGCCCTGTCGATCGCGCAGGTCACAGGCCGTCAGATCATGTTCGCCTCGAACGGCGAGAAGCTGGACGACTTCGACGCGTTCCACCCGGACCGCATGGCGTCCCGCATCCTCGGCATGGGCGACATGCTCACGCTGATCGAGAAGGCCGAGCAGACCTTCTCGCAGCAGGAGGCCGAGAAGATGGCCGCCAAGCTGCAGGGCAGCAAGGGCGGCAAGGACTTCACGCTCGACGACTTCCTGGCCCAGATGGAGCAGGTCCGGAAGATGGGCAGCATCAGCAAGCTGCTCGGGATGATGCCCGGCATGGGGCAGATCAAGGACCAGATCAACAACCTGGACGAGCGGGACGTCGACCGCACCGCCGCTATCATCAAGTCGATGACGCCGGGCGAGCGGCACGAGCCGACCATCATCAACGGCTCCCGTCGCGCCCGTATCGCCAAGGGTTCCGGCGTGGAGGTCAGCGCCGTCAAGAACCTGGTCGAGCGGTTCTTCGAGGCCCGCAAGATGATGTCGCGCATGGCCCAGGGCGGCGGAATGCCGGGTATGCCCGGGATGCCGGGCATGGGTGGCGGCCCCGGCAAGCAGAAGAAGAAGCAGAAGCAGGCCAAGGGCAAGCGGAAGTCGGGCAACCCGATGAAGCGCAAGCAGGAGGAGCAGGAGGCCGCCGCCCGCCGCGAGCAGGCCGGTCAGGAAGGCGGCGCCTTCGGCCTCCCCGCGGGGCAGCAGGGGCAGAACTTCGAGCTGCCGGACGAGTTCAAGAAGTTCATGGGCTGACGTCCGGGAAGTTGAGGGGCTGAGGCCTCGCATCTCGTACGCCGCCTGGGGCGCCCCTCTGTGGAGAGGGGCGCCCCAGGCGTTTCCGGAGCAGGTGCCCGGGCCCTCTTTCTGTCGTAACGTCCGGGTATGAGCAACCCTGTGCCGCCGCGCCAGGCGCCCGACCAGCCATGGCGCTCCGAGGGTGCGCCCCCGCCCGCGCCCACGCCGCCGCCGAAGAAGAAGATGCCGGGCGGGTGGGGCGGGCTCATCCTCACCGCGCTCATCGTCTATCTCATCGCCAACCTCGTCCTCTCCTTCTTCAACGACGGTGACGAGCCGACGATCTCGTACACGGAGTTCAGCAAGCAGGTCGACTCCGGGAACGTCACGAAGATCTACTCCAAGGGCGACGCGATCCAGGGGCAGCTCAAGAAGGAGCAGGACAAGCCGGGCGACGCGAAGGGGAAGTACACCAAGTTCATCACCCAGCGGCCCGCCTTCGCGGACGACAAGCTCTGGGACGACCTGACCAAGCACGACGTCACGGTCACCGCCGAGCCCGTCGTCCAGGAGCGCAGCTTCCTGTCCAACCTGCTCATCTCACTCGCCCCGATGCTGCTCCTGGTCTTCCTGTGGATCTTCATCGCCCGGCGGATGAGCTCGGGCCTGGGCGGCGGCGCGGGCGGCATGCTGGGCCGCAAGGCCCCGCCGAAGCCGGTGGAGCTCGAACCCGGCGAGCAGCGCACCACCTTCGAGGACGTGGCGGGCATCGACGAGGTCGAGGGCGAGCTCAGCGACGTCGTCGACTTCCTGAAGAACCCCGCCGCCTACCGCGAGATGGGCGCCAAGATGCCGCGGGGCGTGCTGCTCGCGGGCCTGCCGGGCACCGGAAAGACGCTGCTCGCGCGGGCCGTCGCCGGTGAGGCCGGAGTGCCCTTCTTCTCGGCGTCCGCCTCCGAGTTCATCGAGATGATCGTGGGCGTCGGCGCGTCGCGGGTACGTGAACTCTTCGCCGAGGCAAGGAAAGTCGCGCCGTCCATCATCTTCATCGACGAGATCGACACCATCGGGCGGGCGCGTGGCGGCGGCAGCGGGATGGGCGGACACGACGAACGTGAGCAGACGCTGAACCAGATCCTCACCGAGATGGATGGTTTCTCGGGCTCCGAAGGTGTCATCGTCCTTGCGGCCACCAACCGTGCCGACATCCTCGACCCCGCCCTGACCCGTCCCGGGCGCTTCGACCGGGTCGTCACCGTCAGCCCGCCCGACCGGGGCGGACGCGAGGCCATCCTCAAGATCCACACCCGTGAGATCCCGATGGCGAACGACGTCGACCTCGCCCAGGTCGCCCGTACGACACCGGGGATGACCGGAGCCGAACTCGCCAACCTCGCCAACGAGGCCGCTCTCCTCGCCGTCAAGCGGGGGCAGAAGGAAGTGACGCAGTCCGACCTCTCCGAGGCCCTGGAGAAGGTCCAGCTGGGCGCCGAGCGGCCGCTGGTCATGCCCGACGAGGAGCGGCGGCGCACGGCGTACCACGAGAGCGGACACGCCCTGCTGGGCATGCTGCAACCCGGCGCCGACCCGGTCCGCAAGATCACCATCGTGCCCCGCGGGCGCGCCCTCGGCGTCACGCTGTCGACGCCGGACGCCGACAAGTACGCGTACACGGAGGAGTATCTGCGCGGCCGCATCGTCGGCGCCCTGGGCGGCATGGCGGCCGAGCACGTCGTCTTCGGCGTCATCACGACGGGCGCCGAGAACGACCTGGAGCAGGTCACCAACATCGCCCGCGGCATGGTCGGCCGCTGGGGCATGAGCGAGCGCGTCGGCAGGCTCTCGGCGCTGCCGAGCGACGCCCAACAGGCCTACGGGCTCTCGGCCGCCCCCGTCACCCTCGACACGATCGACCACGAGATGCGGCGGATCGTCGACGAGTGCTACGAGAGCGCCTGCCGCCAACTGAGGGACCACCGGGGGCAACTGGACGCCCTGGCCGCCGCGCTCCTGGAGAACGAGACGCTGGAGGAGGAGGCGGCCTACCGGGTCGCCGGCGTCACGCGCCTCACCAAGGACGTCGACTAGACCTCGCCCCTACCGCGTACGCCCCTACCGCGTACGCGCGATCAGGTACCGGAACACGTTCGGCATCCACACGGTCCCGTCCCGCCGCTTGTGCGGGTGCAGGGCCTCCGTCAGCTCCTTGTCCACCTGTACCTGATCGGTCGCGCCCACCGCCGCGTCGAACAGTCCGGTGGAGAGCAGGCCGCGGACCGCGCTCTCGGTGTCCGCGTACCCGAAGGGGCATGCGACGCGACCCGAGCCGTCCGGCTTGAGGCCCGCCCGCTGGGCGACCTCCTCCAGGTCGTCCCGGAGCGCGGGGCGCCAGCTCCCCGTGTTGCGGAGCGGGTCGGCGAGCTTGGTCGCCACCTTCAGTACAGAAGAGGTCGTGCAGCGCTCCGGCGGACCCCAGCCGACGAGCACCACGGGGGTGCCGCGCCCGGTCAGCGGGACGGTGGACTCCAGAAGCCCGGAAAGGCCCTCGGAGTCGCCCGCCACACAACCGATCGGCTGGAACGCGGTCACCACGTTGAAGAGGGGGGCATCCGGCCCCGAGACGTCAGAGACGTCAGCGGGCCCTCCCTCGACGAGCTGCGTGTCGCCGTGACGCCGTGCGTCCGAGGCCGTTTCCGGCAGCAGGCGCTCGCGTGCCAGGGCGAGCCGTTCGGGTGCCGAGGGGTCCACACCGGTGACCGACGCGCCCCGGGATTCCGCCATCAGGAGGGCGAGCCCGGAACCGCAGCCGAGACCGAGAAGTCGTGTTCCGCCGCCTACGTCCAGTCGTTCGTACACCGCCTCATAGAGCGGGACCAGCATCCGTTCCTGGATTTCCGCCCAGTCACGCGCGCGTGCGCACCGGTCCACGCCGCGGGGGGTCGTGCCCGCGCGGGGGAGGTGCGGCTGCGCGAGTGTAGGTGACATCGAAAGCGCCCCAATCCGCCGAGAGTTGCTGGAGTGTCGTATTCAAACGTTTCGTCCGCCCCCGTGCAGTGCGCTCGCACTCCCCCCGTATGCCAGAGAACTCCGCATCCGTCGCGGCGTCCAGAGGTTGTGGGGCAATGCTTGCGTGCCACCGTCGTGCGCCCCCTGTAGAAGGGCCGGAAGAATTCAATTCCCGCGCTCCAAGGGCCCGCCGTACCATGCGCGCCATGGCTAAGGCACCCGTACTCACGCCCCGGGCACAAGACTTTCCGCGCTGGTACCAAGACCTGATCAACAAGGCCGAGCTGGCCGACAACGGCCCGGTGCGGGGCACCATGGTGATCCGGCCGTACGGCTATGGCCTGTGGGAACGCATGCAGCAGGACATGGGTGCCCGCATCAAGGAGACGGGTACCCAGAACGCGTACTTTCCTCTCCTCATCCCCCAGTCGTACCTGACCAGGGAGGCCGAGCACGTCGAGGGCTTCGCCCCCGAACTGGCCGTCGTCACGCACGGCGGGGGCAAGGAGCTGGAGGAGCCGGTCGTCATCCGCCCGACCTCCGAAACGATCATCAACGAGTACTTCTCCAAGTGGGTGCAGAGCTACCGCGATCTGCCGCTCCTGATCAACCAGTGGGCGAACGTGGTCCGTTGGGAGCTGCGGCCCCGGCTCTTCCTGCGGACGTCCGAGTTCCTCTGGCAGGAGGGCCACACGGCCCACGCGTCCTACGAGGAAGCACGCGATTTCGCGGCCCGCATCCACCGGGACGTCTACGGAGCCTTCATGCGGGACGTCCTCGCGATGGACTTCGTGCTGGGCCGCAAGACCGCCGAGGAGCGCTTCGCGGGCGCCATCAACACCCTCACGCTCGAAGGCATGATGGGCGACGGCAAGGCCCTCCAGCTCGGCACCAGCCACGAACTCGGCCAGAACTTCGCCAGGGCTTTCCACACCCAGTACCTCTCCAGGGAGGGCAAGCAGGAACTGGTCTGGCAGACCTCCTGGGGCAGCACGACACGGATGATCGGCGCCCTGGTGATGATGCACGGTGACGACAGCGGCCTGCGGGTCCCGCCGCGCCTCGCACCGGTCCAGGCCGTCGTCCTCGCCGTCAAGGGGGACGACGCGGTGCTCGCCGAGGTCCGCGAGATCGGCGACCGCCTCAAGGCCGCCGGCGTGCGCGTCCAGGTCGACGACCGCACGGACACCCCCTTCGGGCGCCGCGCCGTCGACTGGGAGCTCAAGGGAGTGCCGGTGCGCGTCGAGGTCGGTCCGCGCGACCTGGAGAACGGCACCGCGATGCTCGCCCGCCGCATCGGAGGAGGCAAGGAGCCGGTCGCGATCGACTCCCTGGCCGCGCTGCTGCCCACCGCCCTCGAAGAGGACCAGGAGCTGCTCCTGCGGCAGGCCCGCGAGCGCCGCGAGTCCCGCACCTCGGACGTCACCACGGTGCGGGAGGCCGTGGAGGCCACGGCCGCCGGCGGCTGGGCACGCATCCCCTGGGCCACGCTCGGCCCGGAGGGCGAGGCGAAGCTCGCGGAGCACTCCGTGTCCGTACGGTGTCTGCTCACGGAGGACGGGGCGGTGCCGGATGCCGATGAGACCCCGGGTAACGTCGCTGTGGTGGCTCGCGCCTACTGACGGGGGCGCCTCCGGTACCGGGGCGCTCGTTCTCGGCTCGCACGCCTGCCGAGGCAACACGAGTCCCGGTGTGCGTGCTTCTTCTACGCGCCGGGGCCTGCGCGCCACTACGTACCGGCTTGCCATGAGCTGCGAGGCTTCTGGGCAGTTCAGCGCACCCGCCCTCGTCCGGACGCATCAATGGCACATCAATGGCAACTGACGGGTACGTGCAAATTATTTGGGATGCCCCGGAATGGAACCCCTGGGCATCCCTGCTCGTTGTTCACGACGTGAGCACGACACCACCTGTTCTCGCCGCAGAGCTGGCACAGGCGTGGGCCGATATTCAGCGGCACCACCCCGAGCTGCCCGATCTTGCCGCGCCCGAATCCCTGATCGGAGAGTCGTCGTCCGCCTGCGGCGCCGAACTCTCCTTCGAGCGACTGCTCCACGAGGCAGTCCATGGCATCGCCGCGTCACGCGGCGTACGCGACACCTCACGCGCGGGCCGCTATCACAACCGCAGATTCCTCGCGATCGCCGAGGAGCTGGGCCTGGACCACCCCGAGGAGCCGCATCCCAGCAGCGGCTTCTCGCTGGTCACGCTCAACCCCGAGGCACGCAAGCGTTACCGCCCGACGATCGAGCGGCTGCAGCGCGCCCTCAAGGCGCACACCGCGGCGACCGCCGCCGACACGGCACGCAGCTTCCGGGGCCCGGCCGCCCGGCACGGCTCGTCCGGGGGCGGCGTCCGCGTCAAGGCGGTCTGCGACTGCGGACGCAACGTCCGCGTGGTCCCCTCGGTGCTCGCCCAGGCGCCCATCGTCTGCGGCGGCTGCGGCAAGCCCTTCCGTATCCCGGAAGTGGTCGGCGCGGCCGCGGGCTGACGGGCTGAGCTGCGGATGCGTCGCGGGGGCGCCCCGACCGGATTCGGACGCCCCGGCGGCGTATGGCATAATGGCTAGCTGTACTCGACAGCCGCATAGGAACCCTCTCGCCTCCGGCTGACGCGTCCATCGGGCACCCCGAGTACCGCAACCCCACGTGGCATCTCGTTGTGCCCAACCACGTCAAGACCAGGAGACACCACTCCAGTGGCAGTCAAGATCAAGCTGAAGCGTCTGGGCAAGATCCGTTCGCCTCACTACCGCATCGTCGTCGCCGACTCCCGTACCCGCCGTGATGGTCGGGCCATCGAGGAGATCGGTCTGTACCACCCGGTGCAGAACCCCTCGCGCATCGAGGTCGACTCGGAGCGCGCGCAGTACTGGCTCTCCGTCGGCGCTCAGCCGACCGAGCCGGTCATGGCGATCCTGAAGCTCACCGGTGACTGGCAGGCGCACAAGGGCCTTCCGGCCCCCGCGCCGCTGCTCGTCGCGGAGCCCAAGGACAAGCGCGCCGCGTTCGAGGCCTTCACCAAGGGCCTCGAGGGCGACGAGGCGAAGGGTGAGGCCATCACCCAGAAGGCCAAGAAGACCGACAAGAAGGCGGACGAGGCCAAGGCCGAGTCCACCGAGTCGACCGAGGCCTGAGCATGCTCGAGGAGGCTCTCGAGCACCTCGTGAAAGGCATTGTCGACAACCCCGACGACGTGCAGGTCGCCTCGCGCAACCTGCGCCGGGGGCGTGTGCTCGAGGTCCGGGTCCACCCGGAAGACCTCGGCAAGGTGATCGGCCGCAACGGCCGCACCGCGCGCGCTCTGCGGACCGTCGTGGGCGCCATCGGCGGCCGTGGTGTCCGCGTCGACCTCGTCGACGTGGACCAGGTTCACTGAACCACAGGTAGCACCGGCACGGGCCGGGGAGGGCTTCTGGGCCTTCCTCGGCCCGTAGTCGTCTGCGGGCGTCCGCAGTCGCCTGCGGAAGGCCCTTCCGCAGGCACACGACAGGAGAGAAAGCAGTGCAGCTGGTAGTCGCGCGGATCGGCCGCGCCCATGGCATCAAGGGTGAGGTCACCGTCGAGGTGCGGACCGACGAGCCGGAGCTGCGGCTCGGCCCCGGCGCCGTACTCGCCACCGACCCCGCCTCCACGGGGCCGCTGACCATCGAGACCGGCCGGGTGCACAGCGGCCGTCTCCTGTTGCGCTTCGAGGGCGTACGCGACCGCTCGGGCGCCGAGGCGCTGCGCAACACGCTGCTCATCGCGGAGGTCGACCCGGAAGAACTTCCGGAGGACGAGGACGAGTACTACGACCACCAGCTGATGGACCTCGACATCGTCACCAAGGACGGCATCGAGGTCGGCCGGATCACCGAGATCTCGCACCTGCCCTCGCAGGACCTGTTCATCGTGGAGCGGCCCGACGGCAGCGAGGTGATGATCCCCTTCGTGGAGGCGATCGTCACCGAGATCGACCTGGAGGAGCAGCGGGCGATCATCGACCCGCCGCCCGGCCTGATCGACGACCGCGCGGAGATCGCGTCGGCCAGGGACGACGAAGGTCCTGGCGAGGGTCCTTCGGGGGACAGCGCCTGATGCGGCTCGACGTCGTCACGATCTTCCCCGAGTACCTGGAACCCCTGAACGTCTCCCTCGTCGGCAAGGCACGCGCGCGTGGGCAGCTCGACGTGAACGTGCACGACCTCAGGGAGTGGACGTACGACCGCCACAACACGGTCGACGACACCCCTTACGGCGGCGGCCCCGGCATGGTCATGAAGACCGAGCCCTGGGGCGCGGCACTCGACGACGTACTCGCCGAGGGATACGAGGCCGGGGCCCACGGGCCCGTCCTGGTCGTCCCCACGCCGAGCGGCCGCCCCTTCACCCAGGAGCTCGCCGTCGAGCTCTCCGAGCGGCCCTGGCTGGTCTTCACACCCGCGCGCTACGAGGGCATCGACCGCCGCGTCATGGACGAGTACGCGACCCGCATGCCCGTCTACGAGGTGTCGATCGGCGACTACGTCCTCGCGGGCGGCGAGGCGGCCGTCCTGGTCGTCACCGAGGCCGTGGCCCGCCTCCTGCCCGGCGTCCTCGGCAACGCCGAGTCCCACCGCGACGACTCCTTCGCGCCGGGCGCCATGGCGAACCTCCTTGAGGGGCCCGTTTACACGAAGCCCCCGGAGTGGCGCGGTCACGGCATCCCGGACGTGCTCATCAGCGGCCACCACGGCAAGATCGCACGCTGGCGCAGGGACGAGGCGCTGCGGCGCACGGTCCGCAACAGGCCCGACCTGATCGAGCGCTGCGACCCCGCCGCCTTCGACAAGAAGGACCGCGAGATGCTCTCGATCCTGGGGTGGCGCCCGGGTCCCGACGGCCGATTTGGGCGAGACCCCGAGGCCGTGGAACAATAGGCCGCTGCTGTACGTCCAGCGTGCGCCCCTGCCACAGGGGGACAGCCGCCCGTCCGACGCGAACAGCTATCGAATCCTCATCACGAACTTACCGCTGATGACCTGTGGCATCAGTGAAGAAAGCAGACGATCATGGCTAACCTGCTCGACTCCGTCGACAGCGCTTCGCTGCGCACCGACATCCCGGCCTTCCGCCCGGGTGACACCGTCAACGTCCACGTGCGCGTCATCGAGGGCAACCGCTCCCGTGTCCAGCAGTTCAAGGGCGTAGTCATCCGTCGCCAGGGTGCCGGCGTGCGCGAGACCTTCACGGTCCGCAAGGTCTCCTTCTCCGTCGGCGTGGAGCGCACCTTCCCGGTGCACACCCCGATCGTCGAGAAGATCGAGCTCGTCAGCCGCGGCGCCGTGCGTCGCGCGAAGCTGTACTACCTCCGTGAGCTGCGCGGCAAGGCCGCGAAGATCAAGGAGAAGCGCGACAACTGAGCTCGCGCACGGGTCCACATCGGAGCCGGATAGCATCTGGATCCGATGGACACCGAAGCACAGCACACGGAGCGCGACCGCTCCTCCCCACCCACTGATTCCCCGAACGCCGAGCGCGAGGGTGAGTCCGAGGGGACGGAGGACCGGTCGCGCTCCGCTTTTGTGACGTTCGTGTCCTGGGTGCCCGGCGGCAGAGCCACCCTGACACTGCTGATCTGCATGGTGTCGCTGCTGCTCGTGAGCACCTTCGTGATGCAGCCCTTCCAGATCCCCAGCGGCTCCATGGAGCCCGCGTTCCGGGTCGGAGACCGGGTACTCGTCAACAAGTTGGCGTACCGTTTCGGTTCCGAGCCGCAGCGAGGTGACGCGGTCGTCTTCGACGGCAGCGGCTACTTCGGAGATGCCGACTACATCAAGCGGGTCGCAGGGGTCGGGGGAGACCGGGTGGTCTGCTGCGACAAGCGGGGGAGGATCAAGGTGAACGGCGAGCCCGTCGACGAGCCGTACCTGTACCCGGGGGACGCCCCCTCCGAGGCGCGCTTCGTCGCGGTCGTCCCCGAAGGCAGCCTGTTCCTCCTCGGTGACCACCGCAGCGACTCCCGTGACTCCCGCGACCACCTGGGCCAGCCCGGCGGCGGCATGATCCCCGTCGACTCCGTGATCGGCAGGGCCGACTGGATCGCCTGGCCCATCGGCCACTGGACCTCCCTGGAGCGCCCCGACAGCTACGCGCGCGTGCCGGCACCAGGCGGCGCGCATGGGTAACCGCGGACGTACACGCGCCGCCAGTCACCGAGCCGACACCCGGCTGCCCACCGGCTCCCGGCCCACCACCGGTCCCGTACTGCCCGGAAGGGCCGAGCGGCGCAAGCTCGCGCGGAAGGTCAAGCGGCGCAGGCAGCGCTCGGCGATCAAGGAGATACCTCTCCTCATAGGCGTCGCGCTCCTCATAGCCCTGGTCCTGAAGACCTTCCTGGTGCAGGCCTTCGTGATCCCCTCGGGCTCGATGGAGCAGACGATCAAGATCGGCGACCGCGTGCTCGTCGACAAGCTCACCCCGTGGTTCGGTGCCAAGCCGGAGCGCGGCGACGTCGTCGTCTTCGAGGACCCCGGCAACTGGCTCAAGGACGAACAGACCAAGAAGAAGGACGACCCCGTAGGCGTCAAGCAGGTCAAGGAAGGCCTCGCCTTCATCGGCCTGCTTCCCTCCGACAACGAACGCGACCTGATCAAGCGCGTCGTGGGCGTCGGCGGCGACACCGTGAAGTGCTGCGACAAGAACAAGAAGCTCACGGTCAACGGAGTCCCCCTCACCGAGCCCTACATCAATCCGGGGGACGAGCCCTCGTCCTTCGAGTTCGAGGTGAAGGTCCCCGAGGGGCGGCTCTTCGTCATGGGTGACCACCGCTCCGACTCGGCGGACTCCCGCTTCCACCGCACCGAGAAGTTCAGCGGCACCGTCTCCGAGGACAGCGTGGTGGGCCGCGCGCTCGTCATCGCCTGGCCCTTCGACCACTGGCGGAAACTGGAGGAGCCCGATACGTACGCGTCGGTGCCCGACGCGCGTGCGGGGTCGGACACCGCCCTCGGGCCGTCGCATAGGGTGGCCCCAGGCGATCGATACGGATTGACCGGACTCCCGACCCCTGCGGAACTCCCGCTCGTTATGGGAGTGGTGGGCCTGCATCGCATCAGGAGCGGGCAGCGGCACGGACTGAGGAGTGGATGTGGGGGATGTGGCGGTCGGCGCACGGTCCGGACACGGTGGGCCCGAGGAACAGCCAGGGCGTTCAGACGAGCCGGAGGCCGCGGCGGACGGCGTGAGCCCGGGGAGTGACACCGCGGGGGCCAGTCCCGCACCCGGTGAGCCGGACGGGAAGCAGTCCAGGGAGCCGAAGAAGCCGCGCTCCTTCTGGAAGGAGCTGCCCCTCCTCATCGGCATCGCGCTGATCCTGGCCCTGGTGATCAAGACTTTCCTGGTGCAGGCGTTCTCGATTCCCTCGGACTCGATGCAGAACACGCTCCAGAAGGGCGACCGCGTCCTGGTCGACAAGCTGACCCCGTGGTTCGGCTCGGAGCCCGAGCGCGGCGAGGTCGTCGTCTTCAGGGACCCCGGCCACTGGCTGGACGGTGAGCCGACGCCCGACCCGAACGCGATCCAGCGGGTTCTCGGCTGGGTCGGCCTGATGCCGTCCGCCGACGAGAAGGACCTGATCAAGCGGGTCATCGCGATCGGCGGCGACACGGTGGAGTGCAAGGGCACCGGCCCGGTGAAGGTCAACGGCAAGGCGCTGAACGAGCCGTACGTCTTCGAGGGCAACACCCCGTGCACCGTCGACGACCAGGGCGGCCAGTTCAAGGAGACCGTCCCCCCGGGCAAGATCTGGGTCATGGGTGATCACCGGCAGAACTCGCTGGACTCCCGCTACCACCAGAACCAGCCCGGCGGCGGCGCCGTCCCCGTGGACAACGTCGTGGGCCGCGCCATCGTGATCGCCTGGCCGCCCACCCGCTGGGCGACGCTGCCCAAGCCGGACACCTTCGACCAGCAGGGCATCAACGCCGCCATGAGCGCGGCGCCCGCGGCCCTCGGGCTCGCGGGTGCGGTGCCGGTCGTGCTCTGGCGCAGGCGTCGCCTGACGGTGGCTGCCGCGCAGGCCGCGAGGGTTTCTGGCGGAGGTACCGCCGGGTAGGGTGCCGTCCCAGATCGCCGATCTTCCGCGCTCCTGTTCGTAGGAACGCGGGGTCGTCTCCGAAATGGGGGAGCACTGGGATGAGCAGGACACAACGTACGGACGAGGGCCACGGTCGGCTCGGCAGCGTGCTGTCGGGCCTTGCCGTGGCCCTCGGCTGTGTGCTCTTCCTGGGAGGCTTCGTCTGGGGCGCCATCCTGTACCAGCCCTACACCGTTCCCACCGGGTCGATGACGCCGACGATCGGCGCGGGCGACCGAGTCCTGGCGGAGCGGATAGACGGCAGTGAGGTGCGCCGCGGCGACGTCGTCGTCTTCCGGCAGGCGAGCTGGGGCGACCTGCCGATGGTCAAGCGCGTGGTCGGCGTGGGCGGCGACCGGATCTCCTGCTGCACCGACGGCAAGCTGATGGTCAACGGCAAGCCCGTCGCAGAACCGTATCTTCCGGAGGGTACGGGAGCGGCGGCCACCGGAATCCCGGCCACCACGGTCCCCAAGGGCAACCTCTTCCTGCTCGGTGACGAGCGCAGCGGCTCCCTGGACTCCAGCGTGCATCTGGGCGACTCCAACCACGGCTCCGTGCCGCGCGGCGCGGTGGAGGGGCGGGTCGACGCGGTGGCCTGGCCGTCGGAGAGGTTCGGGACGCTGGAGCGCCCCGAGGGCTTCGCGGACATGCCGGGCGGAATCTCCGACCCCGGGCCCGTACGGCTCATGGTGTCGGCAGTGGTGGCCGGTGCTGTCCTCGTCCTGGGCGGCGCGGCGTACGGCCCGGTGGCCAAGCGGCTGCGGCGCGGGCGGGGACGTCCGCGGAGCCGTGACCGCTCGGGGGAGAGCGCCGCCCGTGTCGGCTGAGGAACCGCAGCCCGAGCCGCAGCCCGAGCCGCGGTTGCGGCCGGAGGCGCTGCGCAAGGTCGCGCGGGTGGTGCTGCTCGACCCGCAGGACCGCATCCTCCTCCTGCACGGTCATGAGCCGGAGGACACGGCGGACGACTGGTGGTTCACGCCGGGCGGTGGTCTGGAGGGCGACGAGACGCATGAACAGGCCGCGCTGCGTGAACTGATGGAAGAGACGGGCATCACCGAGGTCGAGCTCGGCCCCGCCCTGTGGCAGCGGTTCTGCTCCTTCCCCTTCGCCGGGCGGCGCTGGGACCAGGACGAGCGGTACTTCCTGGCGCGTACGTCGCAGACGTACACGCGGGCCGCGGGGCTGACGGAGCTGGAACGGCGGAGTGTCGCGGGAGCGCGATGGTGGACGTGCCAGGAACTGACCGAGGCACATGAGACGGTGTATCCGACCAGGCTCGCCGAGTTGCTTCGCAGGCTGCTCGACGAGGGTCCCCCGAGCCGGCCCGAGACCCTCGACACGGAAATCGTGTAGAGGCTCCAGGGGCTGACGCACAATAGGGGGACGCACGGCTGAAGGGGAACATGCCATGAGCGCCGAGGACCTCGAGAAGTACGAGACCGAGATGGAGCTGAAGCTCTACCGGGAGTACCGCGATGTCGTCGGTCTGTTCAAATATGTGATCGAGACCGAACGGCGCTTCTACCTCACCAACGACTACGAGATGCAGGTGCACTCGGTCCAGGGTGAGGTTTTCTTCGAGGTGTCCATGGCGGACGCCTGGGTGTGGGACATGTACAGGCCTGCCAGGTTCGTGAAGCAGGTCCGCGTTCTCACGTTCAAGGACGTAAATATCGAGGAGCTCAACAAGAGCGACCTCGAGTTGCCGGGCGGCTGAGTTCACCGGTACGGGTGAGCGAGTTTTCCACAACGCGTGAGTCATCCACCAAGATCCACAGCGCCCGGGGCTGAGCCCCAGTGTGGGTGTCGGAGGTGGTTCCGACATGAACGCACGTGGGGCACTCGGGCGGTACGGCGAAGATCTGGCCGCGCGGCGGCTGGGCGAAGCCGGGATGACGGTTCTGGAGCGCAACTGGCGCAGCGGCAGGACCGGCGAGATCGACATCGTGGCCATGGACGGCCAGGCGCTTGTCGTCTGTGAGGTCAAGACGCGCAGGGCCGCCCTGGTCGACTCGGGGATCTACCAACACCCGATGGCGGCCGTGGGCCAGGCCAAGGCCGAGCGGCTGCGGCGTCTCGCCGAGCGCTGGATCGACGAGCGCGGCGGCCCACCGCCGGGCGGAGTGCGGATCGACCTCGTCGGCGTCCTGATCCCACGCCGCGGGGCCCCTGTCGTGGAGCACGCGCGGGGGGTGGCCTGATGGGATTCGCGCGTACGTGTTCCGTGGCTCTGGTGGGCGTCGAGGGCGTGGTCGTCGAGGTGCAGGCCGACCTGGAGCCGGGCGTCGCGGCGTTCACGCTGGTCGGGCTCCCGGACAAGAGCCTGACGGAGAGCAAGGACCGGGTCAGGGCCGCGGTGGTCAACTCGGGAGGGGAGTGGCCCCAGAAGAAGCTCACGGTCGGCCTGAGCCCGGCGTCGGTGCCCAAGGGCGGCAGCGGCTTCGACCTCGCGATCGCCTGTGCGGTGCTCGGCGCGGCGGAGCGCATCGATCCGCGCACCCTCACCGACATCGTGATGATCGGCGAGCTGGGGCTCGACGGGCGGGTGCGGCCGGTCAGGGGAGTGCTGCCCGCGGTCCTCGCGGCGGCCGACGCGGGCTATGAGCAGGTCGTCGTCCCGGAGTGCACGGCGGCCGAGGCCGCGCTGGTGCCGGGGGTCTCGATCCTCGGGGTGCGCAGCCTGCGGCAGCTGATCGCCGTGCTGACCGATGAGCCGGTGCCGGAGGAGGAGCCGGACGAGCCGGGACGGCCGGACCCGATGCTCGCGGGGCTCTGCGTGCCCGGGACCGGCGTGGGCACGGGACTCAGCGGCGGCCTGGACGACGCCCTCGCCCTCGACCTCTCCGATGTCGTCGGCCAGACCTCGGCGAGGACTGCCCTGGAGGTGGCGGCGACGGGCGGGCACCACCTCTTTCTGCAGGGCCCGCCGGGCGCGGGAAAGACGATGCTCGCGGAGCGGCTGCCGGCGATCTTGCCCCGGCTGACCCGGGAGGAGTCCCTGGAGGTGACGGCCGTGCACTCCGTGGCGGGCATGCTGCCACCGGGCAAGCCCTTGGTGGACACCGCGCCGTACTGCGCGCCGCACCACTCCGCGACGATGCAGTCGCTGGTGGGCGGCGGCAAGGGAATCGCGCGACCGGGGGCGGTCTCGCTGGCCCACCGCGGGGTGCTCTTCCTCGACGAGGCGCCGGAGTTCAGCGGCCAGACCCTGGACTCCTTGCGCCAGCCCCTGGAATCCGGGCACGTGGTGATCGCTCGCAGCGCGGGGGTGGTGCGCCTGCCCGCGAAGTTCCTGATGGTGCTCGCCGCCAACCCCTGTCCCTGCGGTCGGCACACCCTGCTGGGTGACGGCTGCGAGTGCCCCGCGTCCGTCATCCGCCGCTATCAGGCGCGATTGTCGGGACCGCTGCTCGACCGGGTCGACCTGAAGGTCGAGGTGGAGCCCGTCACACGCTCCGAGCTGGCCGGGCACGGCACTCCGGGGGACTCCACGCGGACGGTCGCCGACCGGGTGCGCGCCGCACGGGAGCGGGCGGCGGCCAGGCTGACCGGCTCCGGCTGGCGGACGAACAGCGAGGTGCCGGGACATGCGTTGCGCACACGGTGGCCCGCGGAACCGGGCGCCCTGGACGCGGCCGAACTCGACCTGGAGCGTGGCTTTCTGACCGCCCGGGGGCTCGACCGTGTCCTGCGGGTCGCCTGGACCGTCGCGGATCTCGCGGGACGGGACCGGCCCGGGGTTCAGGACGTCGCCCTGGCACTGCAGTTGCGTACGGGGATTTCGCGGGGAGTGCCGATGGCGATCGGGGCGCTGACATGACCCCGGACCCGGGCGGCACTCCGGGGGAGGAGCGGCTGGCGAGGGTCGCCCTGACCCGGATCCTCGAACCGGGGGACGCGGTGGCCGGCCGGTGGCTGCGCGAGACCGGGCCCGTCGAAGTGGTGCGGCGCCTTGTCGAAGGGGAGGGGCGGCTGGCCGGGGTGACTCCGGTGCGGTGGGAAGGGTTGCGGGCGCGGGCCGTGAAGGCGAGGCCGGGGCGGGACCTGGCCTCGGCGGGGGACGCGGGGGTGCGCTTCGTGTGTCCGGGGGAGTCGGAGTGGCCCGCCCAGCTGGACGACCTCGGGGACGCTCGGCCCCTCGGGCTCTGGGTGCGGGGGGAGCCCAGCCTGCGGATATGGGCGCTGCGGTCGGTGGCCGTGGTCGGTGCGCGGGCCTGCACGGAGTACGGGGCGCACATGGCGGCCGGTCTGGGCGCGGGGCTGGCCGAGCGGGGCTGGGTGGTCGTGTCGGGCGGCGCCTATGGGGTGGACGGCGCCGCGCACCGGGGAGCGCTGGGGGCCGGTGGGGCCACGGTCGCGGTGCTCGCGTGCGGGGTCGATCAGGCCTATCCGCGCGGTCACGCCGAGTTGCTCAGGAGGATCGGGGAACAGGGGCTGTTGGTGGGGGAGTTGCCTCCCGGGGACCACCCCACGCCGGCCAGGTTCATCCTCAGGAACCGCGTGATCGCCGCTCTCACCCGGGGGAGTGTCGTCGTCGAGGCCGCCTATCGCAGTGGTGCGCTCGCCACGGCGCGCAGTGCTCAGGAGCTCGGGCGGTTCACGATGGGGGTGCCGGGCCCCGTGACGAGCGGCCTCTCGGCGGGGGTGCACGAACTGCTGCGGCGTGACGGAGTCCTGGTGACCGACGCGGCGGACGTCGTCGAGCTGGTGGGTGACATGGGCGAGCTGGCCCCGGAGCGGCGCGGACCCGTCGTACCGCGCGATCTGCTCGCCCCGGACGCCGCGCGCGTCCTGGCGGCGGTGCCCGGCCGGGGGAGTGCGTCGCCCCGGGAGATCGCGCTCGGGGCGGGCACGGTGGTGGATCAGGCGATCGGTCGGCTGTACGAGTTGCGCTCTCTCGGGTTCGTCGAACGACACGGCGACGGCTGGCAGTTGACACGCCAGGCGATTGTGTCGGTCTTGCCGGAAGGAGACGGTTCGTGACCGACCGTGTTCGGCCGTCTGGATGAACCCCCGATGGCCTTGGGAATGGCCGCAGTTGACGCTTCAAGCTCGTCACGGACGGCGACGAGGGGTACTCGGTGGGGCGCCCAGCGGAACGTATCTGCGTACGCGGGATCCCCTACTGTTCGCACACTGCGACACTCCAGTCACGCTACGCTCACAAGGATTCCGACGCGGACAGGCAACCACAGGCAAGCAGACGGACAACCTCATTCACTTCACGCAAACTCACCACCTCGCGGGCCCGGGAGAACCCACCGGCTCGCACGACCTCACCGGTTCACGGCAGAACGGCTCAAGGCAACAAATGCCCCAGCACACCTCAGGGTCCGATCGGGCGGCGGCTCCTCCCGCCGCCCGGAGCGGCGAGCGGGAGCGGCCCCCCGCCCCCTCGTCGCTGGACGAGCTGTGGCGGTCGTACAAGGACACGGGGGACGGCCGACTGCGCGAACAGTTGATCCTGCACTACTCGCCGCTGGTGAAATACGTCGCGGGCCGGGTCAGCGTGGGCCTCCCGCCCAATGTCGAGCAGGCGGACTTCGTGTCCTCCGGGGTGTTCGGTCTGATCGACGCGATCGAGAAGTTCGACATCGAGCGGTCCATCAAGTTCGAGACGTACGCGATCACCCGCATCCGTGGCGCGATGATCGACGAACTGCGCGCCCTCGACTGGATTCCCCGGTCCGTGCGGCAGAAGGCACGCAATGTCGAGCGGGCCTACGCCACGCTCGAAGCGCAGTTGCGGCGTACTCCCTCGGAGGGCGAGGTCGCCCACGAGATGGGGATCGCCATCGAGGAACTGCATGGCATTTTCAGCCAGTTGTCACTGGCGAACGTGGTGGCCCTCGAGGAGCTGCTGCACGTCGGCGGCGAGGGCGGCAACCGGCTGAGCCTGATGGACACCCTCGAGGACACCGCGGCCGACAACCCCGTGGAGGTGGCGGAGGACCGCGAGCTGCGGCGGCTGCTCGCGCGCGCGATCAATACGCTGCCGGAGCGGGAGAAGACGGTCGTGACGCTCTACTACTACGAAGGCCTGACGCTCGCCGAGATCGGCAACGTGCTCGGCGTGACGGAGAGCCGGGTGAGCCAGATCCATACGAAGTCGGTCCTCCAGCTGCGGGCGAAGCTGGCGAGTTTCGGCCGCTGAGCGCGCTGAATCGTCCCTGCCGCCGGCATGTGCCGAGCGATCGGGGTGCGGAGTTCCGCGGAGGGCAGCGACTCCCGTCCTCGCGGTCACGTCCGTAGAGTGGAGGGCGTGCCAAGGATTCGAGCGGCCTCTGTGGCCGAGCACCGGTCGATGCAGCGCGGCGCCCTTCTGGACGCCGCACGGTCCCTGCTGTCCGAGGGCGGTACGGAGGCGCTGACCTTCCCCGCCCTCGCTGAACGCACAGGGCTCGCACGGTCGTCCGTGTACGAGTACTTCCGGTCGCGCGCCGCGGTCGTGGAGGAGCTGTGCGAGGTCGACTTCCCCGTCTGGGCGGCGGAGGTCTCCGCCGCGATGGAAGGCGCCGACTCCGCCGAGGGCAAGGTCGAGGCGTACGTCAGGCGCCAGCTCGACCTGGTCGGGGACCGGCGGCACCGGGCCGTCGTCGCGATCTCCGCGGCGGAGCTGGACGCGGGTGCGCGCGAGAAGATCCGGGCCGCGCACGGAGGGCTCGTGGCCATGATCGGCGAGGCGCTGCGCGAGCTGGGGCACGCCGAGCCACGGCTCGCGGCGATGCTTCTGCAGGGTGTCGTGGACGCGGCGGTCAGGCGCATCGAGCTGGGCGCCGCCGAGGACCCGACCGCCATCACCGAAGCGGCAGTGACCATGGCCCTGCGGGGTGTGCGGGGCTGAGCCCACGCACGCCGAAGCCCGGCAGCGGGCCGTGCCGTCCCCCTGCCCCGCCCGCCAGAACACCTGCCCGCAGCGGGGCCGGCCGAAGGAACGGCACATCGATCACCGGCAGCAGCCGGGCGGCCCCGCGTCGCAGCAGCCATGGCGGCATCAGCGACAGCGGGTCCAGATACGCCTCGGCCCTCAGCAGACCCCAGTGGAGGCAGCTGCCCCGGCAGTGGGCGCGGGGCGGTTCCAACACCCCCAGCGCCTCGCCCGCCGCCACCTCGGCGCCCTTCTCGACCGTGGCCCGCACCGGCTCGTACGTCGTGCGCAAGGGTGGCTCTCCGGTGGCCGTCAACTCCACGGCGATCACTCCCCGCCCCGCCACCCGGCCCGCGAAGGAGACCCTGCCCGCGGCCGCCGCCCGGACCACCGAGGCCGGCGGCGCCGAGAGGTCCACGCCCCGGTGCCCCCGGCCGTACTCCGTCGCCGGAGGCTCCCAGCCCCGTACGACAGCGGGCCGCACCCCCACCGGCCAAGCGCGGCCGACCTTCGGCACCGGCCCCCGGGACCCGTCCGGCACCGGCTTCCCGGCGGCCTCGGCGGGCACCACCGGCGCGGTGATCAGCGCCACGCACAGCAGCACCAGACCCAGCAACGAACTCGGTAGCCAACTCGGCAACAGACTCGGGCTTCCTCGCATGTGAGACATGCCAGAACCGTCCCGCGCCGAGCGGCTCCGCGGGGATCATGGCGCGGATCTGTGGATGACCAGCCGCTTGTGGACAGCGGCGTCACCCGCTGCCTCGCGGGTCCCGTACACTTCTTGTGGCGATCCGGGTCACCGGGTCGACTTCGCACGCCCCGACACCAGGCCATGAAAAGCCAGGTGCCAGCGCCTCTCGGTCCTTTGCGGCACGGCGCATCGCGGGCGTCAGGCGCGTCTGCCATCCGGCGGACGCGGCACAACCGAGAACACCAAGGAGTACGGCCATGGCCGTCGTCACGATGCGGGAGCTGCTGGAAAGCGGCGTCCACTTCGGTCACCAGACCCGTCGTTGGAACCCGAAGATGAAGCGCTTCATCTTCACGGAGCGCAACGGCATCTACATCATCGACCTGCTCCAGTCGCTGTCGTACATCGACCGCGCCTACGAGTTCGTCAAGGAGACCGTCGCCCACGGCGGCACGGTCATGTTCGTCGGCACGAAGAAGCAGGCGCAGGAGGCCATCGCCGAGCAGGCGACCCGCGTCGGCATGCCCTACGTGAACCAGCGCTGGCTGGGCGGCATGCTCACCAACTTCTCGACCGTCTACAAGCGCCTGCAGCGCCTGAAGGAGCTCGAGCAGATCGACTTCGAGGATGTGGCCGCGTCCGGCCTCACCAAGAAGGAGCTGCTCGTCCTCTCCCGCGAGAAGGCCAAGCTGGAGAAGACCCTCGGCGGTATCCGCGAGATGTCCAAGGTGCCCAGCGCCGTCTGGATCGTGGACACCAAGAAGGAGCACATCGCGGTCGGCGAGGCCCGGAAGCTCAACATCCCGGTCGTCGCCATCCTCGACACCAACTGTGACCCCGACGAGGTCGACTACAAGATCCCGGGCAACGACGACGCGATCCGCTCCGTCACCCTGCTCACCCGCGTGATCGCCGACGCCGTCGCCGAGGGCCTCATCGCCCGTTCCGGCGTCGCCACCGGCGACCAGAAGCCGGGCGAGAAGGCCGCCGGCGAGCCGCTCGCCGAGTGGGAGCGCGACCTGCTCGAGGGCGAGAAGAAGGCTGACGAGCCGAAGGCCGAAGAGGCCGAGGTTCAGAAGTCCGCCGAGACGGAGAAGGCCGCCGACGCCGAGCAGGCCGAGGTCCCCGCCGAGGTTGCCGCCGCTGAGGCGCCCGCCGCCGAGGCCCCCGCCGCGGAGACCGAGCAGGCCTGACCTTCACAGGTTCGGTAGTTGACGGCGGGGGCCGACAGGCCCCCGCCGTTCACCCGTAGATCTTTCAGACCTCCGAAAGAGAATTTCAGGATCATGGCGAACTACACCGCCGCTGACGTCAAGAAGCTCCGTGAGCTCACGGGCGCCGGCATGATGGACTGCAAGAAGGCGCTCGACGAGGCCGACGGCAGCGTCGACAAGGCCGTCGAGGCCCTGCGCATCAAGGGCCAGAAGGGCGTCGCCAAGCGCGAGGGCCGCTCCGCCGAGAACGGCGCCGTGGTCTCCCTCATCGCTGACGACAACACCTCCGGCGTGATCGTCGAGCTGAAGTGCGAGACGGACTTCGTCGCCAAGGGCGAGAAGTTCCAGGCCGTCGCGAACTCGCTGGCCGCGCACATCGCCAAGACGTCCCCGGCCGACATCCAGGCGCTCCTCGCCTCGGAGATCGAGTCCGGCAAGACCGTCCAGGCGTACGTCGACGAGGCCAACGCCAACCTCGGCGAGAAGATCGTCCTGGACCGCTTCGCGCAGTTCTCGGGCACCTTCGTGACCGCGTACATGCACCGCACCATGCCCGACCTGCCCCCGCAGATCGGTGTTCTGGTCGAGCTGGACAAGGCCGACGCCGACCTCGCCAAGGGCATCGCGCAGCACATCGCCGCCTTCGCGCCGAAGTACCTCTCCCGCGAGGACGTCCCGGCCGAGGTCGTCGAGTCCGAGCGCCGCGTCGCCGAGGAGACCACCCGCGCCGAGGGCAAGCCCGAGGCCGCGCTGCCCAAGATCGTCGAGGGTCGCGTCAACGGCTTCTTCAAGGAGGCCACCCTCCTCGGTCAGCCGTACGCGCTCGACAACAAGAAGTCCGTCCAGAAGGTTCTGGACGAGGCCGGTGTCACCCTGAAGCGCTTCTCGCGCATCAAGGTCGGCATCTGAGTCCGTACCGCGATCGACGGTAGACCCCGCTAGGGTCGACAGCGGTCGCCCGCGTACCCACGCGTACGCGACGTACGACCGCAGGATCTGACGAGGAGGCCATTGCCGAGCATGGGATGCGAACGACACCCCACCGGCAGTGGCCTTCTTCGTATGTGCGCCGAGCAAAAAGAAGCGAGAACTCCATGACCACCAAGGCCGACACAAACAGCGGCGACGATAAAGTCCCCGGTCGTTTCCTGCTGAAGCTCTCCGGTGAGGCGTTCGCCGGCGGGGGCGGCCTTGGCGTCGACCCCGATGTGGTGCACGCGATCGCCAAGGAGATCGCCGCGGTCGTCCGGGACGGAGCCCAGATCGCGGCCGTCATCGGCGGCGGCAACTTCTTCCGTGGCGCGGAGCTGCAGCAGCGCGGCATGGACCGTGCCCGCTCCGACTACATGGGCATGCTCGGCACGGTCATGAACTGCCTTGCCCTGCAGGACTTCCTGGAGAAGGAAGGCATCGACTGCCGCGTGCAGACGGCCATCACGATGGGCCAGGTCGCGGAGCCGTACATCCCGCTGCGCGCCGTACGGCACCTGGAGAAGGGCCGTGTGGTCATCTTCGGCGCCGGCATGGGCATGCCGTACTTCTCGACCGACACCACCGCGGCGCAGCGCGCCCTGGAGATCGACGCCGAGGCCCTGCTCATGGGCAAGAACGGCGTCGACGGGGTCTACGACTCCGACCCCAAGACCAACCCGGACGCGGTGAAGTACGACGCGCTCGGCTACGGCGAGGTCATCACCCGCGACCTGAAGGTCGCCGACATGACCGCGATCACGCTGTGCCGCGACAACAAGCTGCCCATCCTGGTCTTCGAGTTGCTCTCCTCCGGCAATATCGCGCGTGCCGTCAAGGGTGAGAAGATCGGCACACTCGTGGGCGACGAGGGCACCCGCGCCTGATCTCGGGGCGCCCCCCGAGGGCCACGAGGGATGGACAAAGCCCTGCCGGTCGGACACGGTGCAGGGAAAGAGACGCGACGCAGCCGACACCCCATGGACTCCCCCTACTTCACCGTGTGGGGGCGCCCCCAGCCCACTCACAACACGCAGGAGCAAGTGGTGATCGAAGAGACCCTCCTCGAGGCCGAGGAGAAGATGGAAAAGGCCGTCGTGGTCGCCAAGGAGGACTTCGCCGCGATTCGCACAGGCCGTGCGCACCCGGCGATGTTCAACAAGATCGTGGCTGACTACTACGGCGCCCTCACGCCGATCAATCAGCTGGCCTCGTTCTCGGTGCCCGAGCCGCGGATGGCCGTGGTGACCCCGTTCGACAAGAGCGCGCTGCGCAACATCGAGCAGGCGATCCGCGACTCCGACCTCGGCGTCAACCCCAGCAATGACGGCAACATCATCCGGGTGACGTTCCCCGAGCTGACGCAGGACCGCCGCAAGGAGTACATCAAGGTCGCCAAGACCAAGGCCGAGGACTCCAAGATCTCGATCCGCTCCATCCGCCGCAAGGCCAAGGAAGCGATCGACAAGGCGATCAAGGACGGCGACATCGGCGAGGACGAGGGCCGTCGCGCGGAGAAGGAGCTCGACGACACCACCGCGAAGTACGTCGCTCAGGTGGACGAGCTGCTCAAGCACAAGGAAGCCGAGCTGCTCGAGGTCTGAGGGCTCGAGGTCTGAGGACTGAGGAATCCGATCCGTGAACGACTCTTCCTGGGGGGCGCCTCCCAGAGCCGGGTACTGGGGGCCGCCCGACCAGGGCCCTGCTCAAGGGGCTGCCCAGGCAGGTCCCGCGTACGATGCGCATGACGCCCTGTATCCAGCAGAGACGCAGCCCATGCCCATCGTGCCTGACATGCCTGAAGTACCCCAGGAGCCCATGCCCAGCGCATCACAGCCCGCCCCTGAGGCGCCGCGGGCGCCTCAAGCGCCCAAGGCGCCCCAAGCGCCGCAGAAGAAGAGCGCGGGCCGTGATCTCGGGGCGGCCATAGGAGTCGGCGTGGGGCTCGGCGCGGTGATCGTCGCGTCGCTCTTCATCGTGAAGGCCGTCTTCATCGGCGTCATAGCGGTCGCCGTCGTGGTCGGTCTCTGGGAGCTGACCTCGCGGCTCCAGGAGCGCAAGGAGATCAAGGCGCCGCTGGTCCCGCTGGCGGTGGGCGGCGCCGCGATGGTCGTCGCCGGGTATGTCCGCGGACCCGAGGGCGCCTGGGTCGCCATGGCGCTCACCGCGCTCGCGGTGCTCGTCTGGCGGATGACCGAGCCGCCCGAGGGCTATCTGAAGGACGTCACGGCAGGCGTCTTCGCGGCGTTCTACGTCCCGTTCCTCGCCACGTTCGTGGCGATGATGCTCACCGCGGACGACGGCCCGATGCGGGTGCTCACGTTCCTGCTCCTGACCGTGGTCAGCGACACCGGGGCGTACGCGATCGGCTGGCGCTTCGGCAAGCACAAGCTCGCCCCGCGCATCAGCCCCGGCAAGACCCGCGAGGGCCTGGTCGGCGCGGTGACGTTCGCGATGGCCGCCGGCGCGCTGTGCATGCAGTTCCTGATCGACGACGGCACGTGGTGGCAGGGCCTGCTCATCGGCCTGGCGGTCGCCGCGAGCGCGACGCTCGGGGACCTGGGCGAGTCGATGATCAAGCGTGACCTCGGCATCAAGGACATGGGCACGCTGCTGCCGGGTCACGGCGGCATCATGGACCGCCTCGACTCGCTGCTGCCGACCGCGCCGGTGGTGTGGCTGTTGCTGGTGATCTTCGTAGGGTCGGGCTGACCTGCGCATGCGTACGTGAGGGGCTCGCCGTCCAGGGGGACGGCGGGCCCCTTGTCGTTCCCCCGGCGGCACGACGGCAACCTTTCCGCCCGGTCGGCGGTCCAGTGTGTGTCCCGGTGTCGTCGACAGGTGAGGTCCCATGGAACGGCTGGCGCAGGTGCCACGGAAGTTCGCCGCCGGAGTGCTGGCGGCCGTGCTCCTCTCGGCGGGGTGCAGCACCGCGAAGAGCCCGGCCGACGACGACAGGGCAGCTGAGCGGCCGCCCGCCGGAAAGCCCGCCGAGCACCCCAGGACCGGGGACCTGAACGGCGACGGTTACGACGACTTCGCGGAGGTGGTGGCGGGCCGGAGCCTCGTCGTGGTCTACGGCTCGGCGCGCGGCCTTGATCCCCGCCGCCGCACCGTGATCCCGCAGCCGGCGTCCAAGACGGGCGCCGAGGAGACGCGGCTGCTGCGCACCGACCTGGACCACGACGGGTACACCGACCTGGTGCGGGCCCCGGAGCGTGGCAAGCCGACCGTGCTGTGGGGCGGGCCACGAGGCGTGGGCGACCCGAAGCCCCTCCCCGGGGCGCCGCGCAGCCCGGCGGCCACCGGGGACTTCGACGGGGACGGCAACGCCGACCTGTTCATCCCGGGCGACACCGAGGGCCCGGAGGGCACGGTCTGGTACGGCCCGGTCAAGCGCGGCGGCGCGCCCGCGCGCCGCCAGGACCTGACGAACGGCCGCTGGCCGGACTCGGTCCCCGCCCGCTTCCTGGCCGGTGACTTCGACGGCGACAAGGACACCGATCTGGCGCTCCGGTTCCACTGGACCGACCCGGAGATGGCGGGCGACGGCGATGTGACCATCAGCGGGCTGCAGTATCTGCGCGGCGGCCCGCGCGGCCTGAAGCTCGCCGAGCGCCGCGAGCGGCCGGACATCGGCCTGGACGGTCAGCCGGGGGACGTGGACGGCGACGGCATCGACGACCTGTACGCGGCGGCCTTCACCGCGTCTCGCCAGCAACTGGGCGCCGGCTACCGGCTCAGCACCCGCTCCGGGCCCGAGAAGGGCAAGCGGGACGCGGTGGGCATGGTCTCGCCGCCCGGCCTGAAGGACGAAATCCACTACGGCGGCATGGGCGGCACAGCCCTCGGCGACGTCACCGGAGACGGAAAGGCCGACTTGGTCACATCGGCGACCGGGGCCAACGACAACAACGGCGTGGTCTGGCTGATCCCGGACCTCCTCTCGGCCGAACCCGAGGACATCCGGGCGGTGAACCTCGACAGCCCCGGCCTCCCCGGAAGCGACACCCCCGCCCCGGGCCGCGGCCCGACCCGCAACCGCATCTCCGTGGTGGGCCCCCTCCTCGACACCGACGGCGACGGACACCTGGACGTGGTGGTCGGCGCCCCCGGCTTCCTGGACCCGAAGAAGCGGGACCTGGACGCGTTCTGGGTGCTGCGGGGCACGGATGAGGGGATGAAGTACCAGCGGCGGTTCACGGCAAAGGACCTCGGCTGAGGATCTCGGCCGGTGGAGGGCGCCCGGGCCGTGCGGGGGCCGCCCAAGCGCAGCATCCCGCGCCCCCACCGGACGCCAGCAGGGCGCACCCCCACGTGTCTGCGACACTGGAGGAACCATGCCTGTACCCGGAGAACTGGGTTCCTGGGCATCGGTCGTCGCGTTGACCAGGACCTTTACCGCTGATGGCGATGCCCTGCGGAGAATTGGGCCGTCCTGGGGCCGTGCGCGCAAAGACTGAAGGCTCTCCCCAGGACGTCCCAGAGGGACTTCCGGAGAGAGCCTTCAGGGCAATCGCTCAGGTGCGGCGACGGTGTCGCAGGATCCAGTAGCACACGGTCGGCAGCATGGCTGCCAGTGCGAGCAACGCGGTCTGCACCTGCCACGGCATTCCGGCACCGATGGACTCCACCGCCCTCGCCATCGCATACGGACTGATCGCGGTTCCACTGACACTGGAGACGAACTCCACGGTTCCCAGCATGCGGCCTGCCTGCTTCCCCGGCACGGACGCCGTGGCCGTAGGCCCATCGGGCGTGGTCGTGATCTTTACGAACGCTGCGGAGGTCGGTTCTGATCCCGAGCTCTTGCCGCCGTTACGGGAACCCATTTTGGGCCCCTTTCCGGCCGGCCGGGTCCTGAGCGCCTTGCTCAGGTCGGCACGGGCCTCAACCAGCGCCTAGTCATGGCCACACCTCCTTCAGGCTGCATTCGCTCTGTCAGTCGTGAATTGCTGTCACCACTCCGTCACCAGAGGGCCTAAAGGGGCCCTAGGTGTGAGGTCTCCCCGAGTGGACTTTCTGTTGCCATTTCAACTGTCACCTCCTTTCACTGCTTGGCCCGCGTGAAGGGTCGGCATTCGACCTCGATGTCGGGCCAACGGGGGAACCGTAGCACATATGTGGTGCGTTTTTGCACCTAGGTGTGCCATCATTGATGCATGGGGTCCGCTTCGGAGTGAGCGAGGTGCACCACTTAAGATCAAGTGAGACCAGGGGAAGAGAGAGGATGCATGCATGGCGTCGTCGAAGAGCGATCAGCCTCTGACGGAGCGGTTCTCAGTGACCTTCGTGCCCCCAGCGGCCCAGGCCGTCAGGGAGCTGATGGAAGCCACTGGGCTGAACAAGGCCGATGTGATCAATCGAGCGGTTCAGATCTACGCCTTCCTCGAAGATCGAAAGAGGAAGGGGAGTGACTTGATGCTTCGGAGCCCAGACGGAGAGACTGAGCGTGTTCACATCGTGTAGCTGCCTTTTAGGTGCAAGCCGAGCACATCTCGGTTCTTGTTTGGCGAATGGCTGATGCCCCGGTCTCGGGG
>NZ_JBSGYY010000024.1:0-140545 GCF_053610705.1 Streptomyces sp. NPDC054872
TCCGCGATCTGCAACGCCTGCTCGACCGCGTACTCGTCCAGCTCCGACAGCAGGCCGTCCACGTCATCACGGTCGACGGTCAGGTCATCGGCGAAGTGCCGGTCGCCGGTGGCGTCAGGCACGTACTTCACGGTGACAACGATCCTCAAGCTCACGCCGGCTCTCCTACTGCATCGTCTTTACTGGGCTGCTGCCTTGCTCTGGCCACTGCCTTCTTGCAGGCAGCATAGGCGCCTGAAGAGGCGGATCCCGGTCGGGGCGGCCCGCGCTCCCACCAGAATATTACTCGCCAGTACACCCATTTCATTCCCACTAAGCAAGCGCTTTGAACTGTGACCTTCCCAACGCTCTGTAATCGGCGTCGGGAAGGCCGGACGGGAACTCTCAGTCGCGCAGAGCGTTGAAGCGACCCTGGTGGTAAAGCAGCGGCCGACCGGCCCCCGCGGGGTCGCCGACCACCGCCTCCGCGAGGACGATCCGGTGGTCGCCGGCCGGCACCCGCGCCGCCACCCTGCAGACCAGCCAGGCCAGCGTGCCGTCGAGCACGGGAACCCCCTCGGGCCCCTCGTACCACCGCGTGTCCCCGCCGAAGCGGTCGGCGCCGCTGCGCGCGAAGGTCGTGGCGAGGTCGAGCTGATGCTCGCCGAGTATGTGGACGCCGACGTGTTCGGCTTCGGAGACCGCGGGCCAGCTGGAGGCACCCGTACCGATGCCGAACGAGAGCATCGGGGGCTCAGCGGAGACCGAGACGAGCGAGGTGGCGGTGAAGCCGACAGGCCCGGCGGGGCCCTGAGCGGTGATGACCGCGACCCCCGCCGCGTGCTGCCGGAAGACGGAGCGCAGGAGGTCGGGTGAGGCGAGCTGGGGGGTACGGAGATCGGGCGTGGCCGTCATGGAATTGTCCTTCTGCAGGAGGTACGAGCGGTTCCGTGGCTGCTCAGCAGCCCGGACAGCGCGCACTTGCATGACGGGCGAGGTCCACGTGGACGCGCTCGTAGAGAAGGAGCTCCGGAGGCATGGGAGCAGGCTGGCGATAGGTGCGGGGTGCAGTCAAGTCCGTTCCGCGATGTGAAAGACGTCCGTGGGTCATGGCCCTCCTCCCCCGTGTCCCGTGACCTCACACGGCCTTGCCGAGGGCGGCGATCACATCGGCCCTGCGCGGCTGACCGGTCGCGCGCAGCACGATCCGTCCGTCCGCGTCGAGCACCAGCACGGTCGGCGTCCTGCTGATGCGCAGTTCCCGTACGAGATCGAGTTCGGCCTCGGCGTCGATCTCCACGTGGGAGACGCCGGGGACCATCGCCGCCACCTCGGAGAGGACACGGCGGGTCGCCCGACAGGGCTGGCAGAAGGCGCTGGAGAACTGCACGAGCGTGGCGCGTTCCCCCAGATCGTGCCCCGCCCACGTGCCCGGTCCCGACGGGACGATGCGGTCTCCCGCGTCGCGTATCCGCACGTCAGCCTCCCGCCCTCGCGTCATGATCCAATCGTCCCCGACTTCAGCGTCCCGGAGCCCGGGAACATTCCCCGACGTGACGAGAATCTCGCGCCTGCCGGGCACGATGGGTGGTCAGCCGTCCGTTCTTGGGGCACGATCTGCGCAACGCCGAAAAAACCTACGGCCGCGTAACTTCCCGCCGGGCACCCTCCCAGGCAGAAACGAAGGGTCACCCCCACCCATGGCAGAGCTTGTCTACCGTCCGGTCATCGGTGCCGCCAAAACGCTGTTCAAGGCATGGGACCTGAAGATCGACTGCAAGGGGTCGGAGAACATCCCTCGCACCGGCGGTGCGGTGCTGGTCAGCAATCACATCAGCTATCTCGACTTCATCTTCGACGGTCTGGCGGCTCTGCCGCAGAAGCGTCTCGTGCGTTTCATGGCCAAGGAGTCGGTGTTCCGTCACAAGATCTCCGGTCCGCTGATGCGCGGGATGAAGCACATTCCCGTCGACCGCAAGCAGGGTGAGACGGCCTATCAGCACGCGCTCGACTCGCTGCGCGCCGGGGAGATCATCGGCGTCTTCCCCGAGGCGACGATCTCTCCGTCGTTCACGCTGAAGACCTTCAAGTCCGGCGCCGCGCGCCTGGCCCAGGAGGCCGGCGTTCCGCTGATCCCGATGGCGCTGTGGGGCACGCAGCGGCTGTGGACCAAGGGGCAGCCGCGCAACTTCAAGCGCAGCCACATCCCGATCACGATCCGCGTCGGTGAGCCGGTCGGGGCACCGAAGGACCAGTTCGCGGGCGCGATCACCCGACGCCTTCGCGAGCGCTGCCAGGAGCTCCTCGAAGCCGCGCAGCGCGCCTATCCCGTACGCCCCAAGGGCCCGGACGACACGTGGTGGATGCCGGCGCACCTCGGCGGCACCGCGCCGACTCCGGCCGAGGTGAAGGCCGCCGAGGCGAGCTGAATCGATTACTCCGGGCGCTCGGACGCCCGCTCCGGCGCGTGGACGGTGAGCTGCGCGCCGGGGCTGAACTTCGCGAGCAGCTCGGCCAGTTCGGCGCCCGCTTCCTCGACGCCGGAGTCCGGACCCATCCCCTCCAGCAGGAAGATGGCGTTGACCGACTCCTCCGTGAGGCGGGTGCGCGGCCCCTGGCGCCAGTTCCAGCGGCGGCAGGTGACGCCCTCGTCGTCGCACCAGACGACCTCGCCCGCGTCCGGGTGCTCGACTGCCTGCTCCCCCGCGGCCATCGTGACGAAGTCCTCGGTGCCGTCGGCCCGCAGCAGGCGCATGCCGCCCTTGATGTGGTCCAGGTCCTCGCCGCCGACCGGGATCAGGTGGGCGACGCTGATCGCGTTGTAGACGTCGACGAGGGCGTTGATCCGCGGCAGGCCGCCGTCGGCGAGTGCGCGCTTGGCGAGCGCCTCGGCGGAGTTGCGGGTACGGGACGGCTTCGCGCCGAAGGCGGTGTAGGCCGCGCGCCAGGCCACCATGTGCGGGTCCTCGTGCGGGGGGCGCTCGCCGAGCCGCTCGGCGAGACGCCGCGCGGCCTCGTCGAGGAGGGCCGAGGTCTCGTCCGTGCTGGGCCCGTTGACGAGCCCGTGGGCCTCGATGGCGACGTGGGTGAAGCCGGGCGCGAGTGCGCGCACTTCGTCGGTCACGGTGATCTGGAAGGTCATCGTCTGCCTTGCGTTCGGGGTGTGGCGGTTCGGGTACGCGGTTGAGGCACGGGTTCCGGTGCCGCGGTTCAGAGTGCGTCGGGAAGGTGCTCCCACAGGTACGGCCGGTCCGGGGCGTTCTTCAGGGCGCACAGAACCGCCGCATGCGGTGCAGCATAGAGTACCGGATAGTCCACCTCACTGGACTCGATGTCCGCCACGAAGGCCAGCCGCTCGCCGTCGAGGGAGAACTGGGCATCGACCCCGGCCTTGTTCCCCCTGCAGTCAAGCCGGTGCCAGGCGCCCTTGAAACGGACAGCGACGAGACCGTGCACGCAGTACCCCGTGCCCGCGTCGTGCGTCAGACGCTGGTAGCAGAGCGCGGTGGGGATGTCCTCGGCCCGCAGCAGCGCGGCCAGGGCGTGGGACTTGGCGTGACAGATGCCCGTGCCCTGTTCCAGGACATCGGAGGCGCGCCAGGTCACGCGCGGGTCACCGCTGTCGGCGGAGTGCGGGATGGTGTCGCGCACGAACTCGTAGGCCGCGCGGGCGTATGTGTATGAATCCGTGGCCTGCGCGGCAAGGCGCGCGGCCGTCTCGCGTACGAGCGGATGGTGGTGATCGATGGCCTCGTCGGCGGCCAAGTAGGCGGAGAGGTCAGGGGTTTCCTGGATCAGCTGCATGCCACGGGAGCATAGAAATGCGACCGGCCGCCAGTCAATGCCTTTACGGTCGGTCGCATATCTATGCAGTCTTGCGGAGTGGCTAGCGCGCCATCTCCTCCTTGAGGGCCGCGACGAATCCGTCCACGTCCTCCTCGCGCGTGTCGAACGCGCACATCCAGCGGACGTCGCCCGCGGCCTCGTCCCAGAAGTAGAAGCGGTACTGCTTCTGCAGCCGCTCGCTCACGTCGTGCGGCAGCCGCGCGAAGACCGCGTTGGCCTGCACCGGGTAGAGGATCTCCACGCCGTGGACGGCACGGACCCCTTCGGCCAGGCGCTGCGCCATCTCGTTGGCGTGCCGGGCGTTGCGCAGCCAGAGGTCCTTGGCGAGCAGCGCCTCCAACTGCACCGAGACGAAGCGCATCTTGGACGCGAGCTGCATGGACATCTTGCGCAGATGCTTCATGTGGCTGACGGCGTCCTGGTTGAGGACGACGACGGCTTCCCCGAAGAGCGCGCCGTTCTTCGTGCCGCCCAGGGACAGGATGTCCACGCCGACCGCGTTCGTGAACGTCCGCATGGGGACGTCCAGGGACGCGGCGGCGTTGGCTATGCGCGAGCCGTCCAGGTGCACCTTCATGCCGAGCCCGTGCGCGTGGTCGCAGATGGCGCGGATCTCGTCGGGCGTGTAGAGCGTGCCCAGTTCGGTGTTCTGCGCGATCGAGACGACCTGCGGCATCGCCCGGTGCTCGTCGTCCCAGCCGAACGCCTGCTTGTCGATCAGCTCGGGCGTGAGCTTGCCGTCGGGCGTCGGCACCGTGAGCAGCTTCAGGCCGCCCATGCGCTCGGGGGCGCCACCCTCGTCCACGTGGATGTGCGCGGACTCGGCGCAGATCACCGCGCCCCACCGGTCGGTGATCGCCTGGAGCGCGACGACGTTGGCCCCGGTGCCGTTGAACACCGGGAATGCCTCGGCCGTCGGGCCGAAGTGACCGCGGATGACCTGCTGGAGGTTGGCCGTGTAGTCGTCCTCGCCGTACGCGATCTGGTGACCGCCGTTGGCGAGGGCGATGGCCGCGAGCACCTCCGGGTGGGCGCCCGCGTAGTTGTCGCTGGCGAATCCCCGCACGTCGGGGTCGTGGTGGCGGCGTGCGTCGGTCTTAGGAGGGTTCACGGCTTCTCTGTCACGCGTGTCGCGAGCGGTCACGGCTTCTCGGTCAGCCACAGGCGGGTTCCGTTCACTTCTCCGGCGGGCCGCTCCCAGACTCCGGCGATGGCCTCGGCCAGCTCCGTGACGTCCGTGAACCCCGCGAACTTCGCGTTGGGCCGCTCCGCGCGCATCGCGTCGTGCACCAGCGCCTTGACCACCAGGATGGCAGCCGCCGACGTCGGGCCCTGCTCGCCCCCCGCCTTGCGGAAGGCGTCGCCGAGGGCGAGTGTCCACGCCTCCGCCGCGGCCTTCGACGCGGAGTACGCCGCGTTGCCCGCCGTCGGCTTGGAGGCGCCGGCCGCGCTGATCAGGAGGTATCGGCCGCGGTCACTGCGCTGCAGGCCGTCCTGGAAGGCGAGCGTGGTGTGCTGCACCGTACGGATCAGGAGCTTCTCGAGCAGGTCCCAGTCGGCGAGGTCGGTCTCGGCGAAGTTCTTGCTGCCGCGCCAGCCGCCGACGAGATGGACCAGGCCGTCGATCCGCCCGAACTCCTTCTCGGTGCGGACGGCCCACTCCCGGGTCGCGCCGAGATCCAGCAGGTCGACGGTGTCGCCTATGACGGTGGCTCCGCCGTGCGCGTACCGCGCGGCGTCCACGGCCTCCGCGAGGCGCTCCACGTCGGCGTCGGACGCCACGACCGTGGCGCCGGCCTCGGCGAGCCTCAGCAGCGTGGCACGGCCCGCGGGACCGCCTGCCCCCGCGACCGCGACCACGGCTCCATCGAGTGCGGACATCGTCCTCGCCTCCTTGGTGCGGTTGCTCACGCGGCGACCTGCTCGACGCTCGCGGCGGTGATCCCCTTGGTTTCGGCGATCACGTGCTTGAGCTTCTTGGAGAGCGCCTCATAGAACATGCTGAGCGGAAACTCGTCAGGAAGCACGTCGTCGACGAGTTTCCTCGGCGGAAGCTGCACATCCAGGGCGTCGGGGCCCTTGGCCCAGCGAGATCCGGGGTGCGGCGCGAGGTACTGGGACACCAGGTCGTACGCGGCGAACCAGTGGACCAGCTTGGGGCGGTCGATGCCCGCGCGGTAGAGCTCCTCGATCTCTGCGCACAGCTGGTTGGTGACCTGCGGCGCGCGCTCCCAGTCGATCTTGAGCTTGTTGTCGGTCCAGCGGACGACCTCGTGCTTGTGGAGGTACGCGAAGAGCAGCTGGCCGCCGAGACCGTCGTAGTTCTTGACGCGGTCGCCGGTGACCGGGAAGCGGAACATCCGGTCGAACAGGACGGCGTACTGCACGTCACGCGCCTGCGGGACGCCCTCGGCCTCCAGCTTCACGGCCTCCTTGAAGGCGGTGAGGTCGCAGCGCAGCTCCTCGAGGCCGTACATCCAGAACGGCTGCCGCTGCTTGATCATGAAGGGGTCGAAGGGCAGGTCGCCGTGGCTGTGGGTGCGGTCGTGGACCATGTCCCACAGGACGAACGCCTGCTGGCAGCGGTCCTGGTCGCCGATCATCTCGCGGATGTCGTCGGGCAGTTCGAGCCCGAGGATGTCGACGGACGCCTCGGTGACGCGGCGGAAGCGGGCCGCCTCACGGTCGCAGAAGATGCCGCCCCAGCTGAAGCGCTCGGGGGCCTCGCGCACGGCGATGGTCTCCGGGAAGAGCACGGCCGAGTTCGTGTCGTACCCGGCGGTGAAGTCCTCGAAGGTGATGCCGCAGAACAGCGGGTTGTCGTAGCGCGTGCGCTCCAGCTCGGCCAGCCACTCCGGCCAGACCATGCGCAGCACGACCGCTTCGAGGTTGCGGTCGGGGTTGCCGTTCTGCGTGTACATGGGGAAGACCACGAGGTGCTGCAGGCCGTCCTCGCGGTGCGCGGCGGGCTGGAAGGCGAGCAGCGAGTCGAGGAAGTCCGGCACCTGGAAGCCGCCGTCCGCCCAGCGCCTCAGGTCCACGCCGAGCGCCTGGTGGTACGCGGCGTCGTGCGGCAGGAGCGGGGCGAGCTGCTCGATCCCGGATATCACGCGGTCGACGGCGAGTTCGGCCACGGACCGCGCCGGGGCACCCTCCGCGTCGAAGTCGATCGAGCCGTCCGCGGACTGCCACGGGCGGATCTCTTCCACGGCTTCCTTGAGCATCGGCCAAGCCGGGTGCTCCACGACCCTTCCCATGGGGGCACCCCCACTCACGGGAGGAACCGCACCTTCCGTAACCCTCTGCACAAGAATTTCCGTCACTTGTCAACCTCCACGGGAGAACCTCGCGTCAGAACACCGTATGTGTGCGAGGTTCCCCACCACAAGAGGAGGCTCGGGAAATTATCCTGTGACACCCCCAACATCACCGCTGATTTTCCTGCCGGACACCGTAGAGGCGACTGCTTCTGCCACTTCCGCCACCGCGGTCCGCGCATCGTCCAGAAGCCGCGGGAATCCCAGGAACCCATGGAACATCGACGGGTGGTGCCCCCGTGTCACCGGGACCCCCGCCAGACGCAGCCTGACCGCGTACGCGGCGCCCTCGTCGCACAGCGGATCGCAGCCCGCGGTGACGATGTGCGCGGGCGGCAGCCCGGCGACGTCCGCGCCCAGGGGTGAGGCGTAGGGGTGGCTGCCATCGCCGTGCGGGCCGAGGTACTGCTCCCAGAACCAGCGCAGGTGCGCGGCGGTGAGGAAGTAGCCGGTCGCGTTCGTCGTATACGAACCGCTGCCCTGCCCCGCGTCGAGCACCGGGTAGATCAACACCTGGAGCGCCACGGCGGGCCCTCCCCGGTCCCGCGCCATCAGGGCCGCGACGGTGGCGAGGCCGCCCCCACTGCTGTCCCCTGCCGTCACCACGGCGGCCGGATCGCCGCCGAGCCCGCCCGCCGCGGTCTGCGCCGCGGCCCAGCGCAGGGCCGCGTACGCGTCCTCGGTGGCCGCGGGGAAGCGATGCTCGGGGGCCAGGCGGTAGGCGACGGAGACCACGACGGCTCCGGAGCGCGCACAGAGGGTGCGGGCCGTGGCGTCGTGGGTGTCCAGGCCGCAGAGGGTGTAGCCACCGCCGTGGAAGAAGACGACGGTGGGGCGCGGATGGGCCTGCCCCGGCGGGTGATAGACGCGTACGGGCAGGTCAGGAGCTCCGGCGGGGCCGGGAATGCTCCGGTCCCCGACGGCACCCACAGCCGGCGCGGCCTTCCCGGTGGACGGCGTCGCGGCGAGGATGCGGCGGGCCTCGGCCGCGTCGGTCACGGTGCCGCCGAGGTCGGGAAAGGCGGCGCTCAGCGCGTCGACCAGGGGCCGTGCGGCCGGGGCGAGGCGGTCGCCGTCCGTACGCGCGACCTGCGGACGCGAGGCACGTGCGGGGTCCCCGTCCCAGCTCGCCGCCCTCATCCGGCCTCCTGGGCGCGGAAGTACGGGATGACCTTCTCGCCCCACTGCCGCAGGGTCTCCATGCAGGCCTCCTGCGGGACGGTGCCCATCTGGATGAGGCACATGATCTCGTCGGCGCCCGCGTCGCGGAGCCGTTCCACGTACGCGATGGCGTCGTCGGCGGTGCCATAGGCGTGATCGGCGTTGAAGGTGGCCGTGGAGGTGGGCCGTACCGGGATGTCGTGCTCGTGCAGCCGCGCGACGACCTGCTCGGCGGCCTCCCGCATCGCGGCCGCTTCGTCGGCCCCCTCGACCACGGCCTCGTCGGGGACGCCGGCGCCGCCGTACCAGTGCCCGATGGACTGCGCGAAGAACCGCTGGCCGCGGATGCCGACGCGCCGGGCGGCCTCACGGTCGTCGAGCACGATGGTCGGGCAGAGCACGGAGAAGTGGTCGTTGACGACGCCGGACACGAGGCGCGCGTCGCCGCGGCCCGCGATCGCCGTGTCGTACGCGGCCCGCATCTCGGCGATCGACTCGGGCCCGGCGAAGCCCATCACCAGTGCGCCGATGCCGAGTTCGGCGGCCTGCGTCAGGGTCTCGGTCCTGCTGCAGGCGAGAAAGAGCGGGGGGTGCGGGGTCTGCCGCGGCCGGGGCAGGATGGGGTGCGGATCGATGTCGAGCAGCGCGCCGTGGTGCTCCAGTTCCTCACTCGCCCAAGCCTTCCCGATGATCTGCAGCGCCTCCTCGACCTCCTGGGTCGTACGTTCCTTGTCGACGCCGCAGAGCGAGGTCTCCTGGAGCGTCCCACCGCGCCCAGCCCCGAGGTCGAGCCGCCCGCCGGACAGCAGGTCCAGCATGGCGGCGCGCTCGGCCACCCGCGCCGGGTGGTTGAAGGCGAACGGCATGCAGACCACGCCGTGGCCGATGCGGATGGTGCTGGTGCGCGCGGCGACCCAGGTCAGGAAGATCTCAGGGGCGCTCATGTGTGCGTACCACTTGAGGGAGTGATGCTCGACGGCCCAGACGCGGTCGAACCCCATCTCCTCGGCCAGGACGGCCTGTTCGACACTGTCATGGATGAGTTGATGCTCGCGCTCGACGGTGGGATCGGCGAGCTGCGCCTCGAATATGACGGAGAACTTCACGTGCCCTCCAGGGAGTTGAGCGGCTATGGGTGGGCACCCATGTTCCGAACAGTCATATGACTAGTCGTCAGGTGTCGAACTTGCAAGAGCGACAGCACCACGCGGCTCCCCGGTCGGCGGCAGAACACGGAAAACCCCGGGAGGGCCGTAACGGCCCTCCCGGGGAGGAGTGATCCTCAGGCGCGGGGTATCAGTTCGTGTTGAGCGTCAGGCCGTAGTACCGCAGCGTGTCGTCCAGCGGCTGGAAGTACGAGGAGCCCTGGTCGTTCACCCCGCCGCACGACTGGTTCGTCGGGCCGCCCGAGGTCATGCCCTGGGCCTGGTTGCCCGCGATGTACGCACCGCCGCTGTCGCCGCCCTCCACACACACCGTGGACCGGCCGAGGCCGCTGACCACGGTGTCCGGGCCGCCGTTGCGATCGGTGTAGGTGACGGACACGTTGTACGCACCGACCCGCCCGCACGTCCAGCCCGTCGTCGAGCCCGACTTGCACAGGGTCGCGCCGACCGCCGCGCGCTGACTGCCGCGCACCGGCACCGAGGCGCCGTTGCCCCAGGTACCGACCGCCGTGGTGATCGAGGAGCCCGACTCGATCGTCGCCAGGCCCATGTCCACGCTGTTCCGGCCGAGCGCGAAGCGAGTCGTGGAGCCGGTCGCGAACTTCGAGCCGTTGAAGTAGAGCCCCGGGTTGCCGACCACGCAGTGGCCCGCCGTGACGAGGTACTGCCGGCCTGCGGAGTTGCGTGCGCCGAAGCCGACCGAACACCACGAGCCGGCCTGGTTGTTGATGTTCATCCGGCTGCCCGGAGCGACGGCCGCCTTCGGCTCCAGCTCCTGCCCGCCCTTGACCACCCGGACGGCGTTCCCGAACTCGCGGGCCTCCTTGAGGAAGGCGCGCGCCGCCGGGGCGGTGGAGTCGGTCACGGTGACCTTGACCGTGTCGGAGGCCAGGTCCGCCTCCCAGGAGGCTATGCCGCTCGGGACCCGCTCGGCCGCCGCCGCGTCGAGGGCAGAGGTGACGCGCGTCAACTCCGCCTGCCCCCGGCTCGGTATGCGGGCGGTCAGGCCGGTGGCCTTCACCTGCGCCGCCGCACGGGACGCGGCGACGTTCACGGTCAGTTCGCCCTTCGCGTCGAAGAACGCACCGTCCGTCCGGACACCGTCGCGGTGCAGCCGGTCCAGTCTCCGCTGCTGGTCCGCCTGTTCGTCGAGACGCCGTACGGCGGCGGCCTCGCTGACACCGAGTGTGTCCGCCAGAGCCTCGATCATCTGCGGCTCGTAGCGCGGCGTCGGGGTGACGTCGGCGTGCGCGCCGGTGGCACCCGTCGTGACCACCAGGGCCCCGGCTGCCGCGGCAGCGAGGAGGTAATGCCGAACATGCGCCATGGGAATGCCTTCCAAGGGTAAGTGGGGGGTGGCATATGGATGTTCGGTACACCGGGGTGGGGTCAAATTGGTGCACCGAACATCCATCGGCGCCGTACGCGGGATTTCCCGGACCGCGCCGTTGGGCGAAACCTTCCCGTCACTTCGGGTGGCCGCACAAGGCATGGCGAGGCACCGGCCCTTAAGGCGAAAGAGGTAAACACTTAATGCGCGCCCGCAGACGTGGAGCGTGGGAGGAGCACCCCCTTCACGCGCACAGAGGAGCGCCCGCAAGCGGGAGTTGACCGCGCCTGAGCTGCCCGGCGACAACGCCCGTACGACACCATTCGGATGGCGGCCGGTGCCGACCCTCCGCTCACTCCGAAGCCAATACGTGACGCGGAATCGGCGTGACGGATATTGACGTACGCGGTCCGGCGGGGTTTGGTAGGCGAGGCGTCAGGCCGGGAATTCTTTTGTCCGTCGCCCGTGCCCGGCCATGTCCAGCGGTGACGCACACGGCATTCATCGGGCAGTTGCACCTGCTCCGGGAGTGCGGCGCGTCATCTGTCATGCCGGGAGGCGAAATTCGTGACGGTCTCATCCGGGCTGACGTCGGACAACTCGGAATCCGGTACGGGGGCGGCCTTTTCGACGGATCCCCCCGCCCCGTTCGCCGTCGCCCTGCGCGAGGCGGTACGCCGCCGCGGGCTCCCCCTGGACCGGATCTGCGAACGGCTCACCGCCCGGGGCATCCGGCTCACACCCGCGACCCTCAGCTACTGGCAGCGCGACCGCACCCGCCCCGAGCGCTCGGACTCACTGCGCGCCGTCGTCGCGCTGGAGAGCATCCTCAACCTGGCGCCCGGGGAACTCTCCGGGCTGTTGCAGTCCCAACGTCCGCGCGGGCGCCGTCCGGCCGTACGCGTCGACGAACACGCGACCCGCCGTCTCTACGGCCCGGAGTCCCGGCAGGAACAGGCACTCGGCGACGCCTTCCCACGCTTCAACCAGGGTGTCGCCATACTCCTCACCCGGGAAGTCCTGCACCTGGACCTGCGGGGCTGCGTCAGCCGACTGACCATCAACCACCTGGTCCGCGCCGTCTGCGACGGTCCCGACCGGCTGATCAACCTGCACTTCCTGGACGATCCCGACGCCGGACCGCCCGAAGCGACCGTCCACTGCGGACAGCTGGAATCGATGCGGCAGGACCCGGTCTCGGGCGGTCTGATGCTCCAGATCGGGTTCGGTCGACCGCTGTCGTTCGGCGAGACCACGACCATCGACTACGAGATCCGCACCGCGCCGCAGGGCCACCCGACGACGCTTCACGAGCGGGGCATACGCGGCAGCCAGGATGCCTACCTTCTCCAGGTGCACTTCCCCCACGAGCGGCCCCCGGCGATCTGCCACTCCTACTACCGGGAGAATGCCTCCGCCCAGCAGCGCAAGGTACGCCCCCTGACCGTGGACTCCTCCGGCGCGGCCCACCTGTACGCGGCGCAGTGCCGGCAAGGCATCTACGGCATGAGCTGGCAATGGCCGGACGAGGACTCCTAGGCCTTGCCCGGGCCTCTTCTGGGCCTCCCCCGGCCCTCACGCGGGCCGGGGCCCACACCACGTGGGTGCGGGCCCCGGATCACGCACCGGCGTGAGTCCCGTGGATCAGAGACCGAACTCCTGCGGGGAGAGGCCGAGCGCCACGCACGCCTCGCGCAGGACCTGCTCCTCGGCCGGGGCGATGTACCCGTCCGCACCGGCGACGACGAAGCCGGTCTGCACGACCGCCTTGGCCTCCATCGGCTTCTTCGCCGCCTTGGCGATCTCCTGCATGACCTCCGTCTTGCCCTGCAGGAAGTTGAACGACAGCTGGTCGACGTGCTTGTTGAACCGCTGCTGCAGCTGCTCCGGCGGGAAGTTCTTCAGGACGTCGTTCTGCAGGATCAGCGACTCCACGTGGCGCCGCTCGGCCGGGTCGACCGAGCCGTCAGCGGCGGCGACCAGGGCGCACATGGCCATGCTCGCGTCGCGGTAGGAACCGCTCTTGAGCTCCGTCTTGAGGGAGGCGAGCTGGGACTTGAGCACGCCCACGAGCTGCGCCTTGGACCCGCCCGACCCCGACCCCGAACCCGGCCGCCCGTGACCACCGGAGCTGCTGCGTCCTCCCTGCGACTGCTGCTGCAGACCCTTGGCCTGGTCCTTGATCCGGTCCCACATCGCCATGCGTGCCACCTCGGCTACCTGTTAGCTCGTCCGCGCGCGTTCCACGCGTCACCCTGCCAACGCCTCCCCACCCCGCGAAGTTCCGTCACGGATGTCCGAGGGGCCCTGTAACCGGTCAGGAATGAAGAAGCATGGGGCGCCCTGCCCTCTCTAGCGTGATGGACATGGCAAACATCGCATCCGTCACCCTCGACGTGGCCGACCCCACCGCCGCGCACCGCTTCTACACCACGGCCTTCGGTCTGGACGCGCAGCTGCGGCTGCGGGCCTCCGAGGAGCCCAGCACCGGATTCCGGGGATTCACCCTCGCGCTCACGGTGTCCCAGCCGGGCGACGTCAAGAGCCTCGTCGACGCCGCCGTCGCCGCGGGCGCCACCTCGCTGAAGCCCGTCACGAAGTCCCTCTGGGGCCACGGGGGCGTCGTACAGGCCCCGGACGGCACGATCTGGAAGGTCGCGACCTCGGCCAAGAAGGACACCGGCCCCGTCACCCGGCAGATAGACGAGATGGTGATCCTCCTCGGCGTCGCGGACATGGCCGCGAGCAAGCGGTTCTACGTCGAGCAGGGCCTCGCCGTGGCAAAGAGCTTCGGCCGCGTGTACTGCGAGTTCGAGGCGGCGTCCGGCGCCTTCAAGCTGGCCCTGTACCGGCGCCGCGCCCTGGCCAAGGACCTCGGCGTCTCCCCCGACGGCACCGGGTCGCACCGCCTCATGATCAACGGCGGTGACGCTCCGTTCGTCGACCTGGACGGGTTCTCCTGGGACGCCGCGGCGCCGGTACAGCGCACCCCGTCCGCGTGACGCGCTCGATTGCCCGAGGAGAATGGGGCACACGTTCCACGCCCTCCGCAGACAGGAGTCGCCCCATGTCCATCCGCCGCGCCATGCCCGACATCCGTTCCGACGCCATGGAGGAGAGCCGGGACTTCTACGGACTGCTCGGGTTCGAGGAAGTCATGAATCTTGGTTGGGTCATGACGCTCGGTTCTCCTTCCAACCCCACCGCCCAGGTCACCTTCATCAGCCACGACAAGACCGCTCCCGTCGTGCCCGACATGAGCGTGGAGGTGGACGACGTCGACGCGGTCCACGCGGCGGTGCGCGAGAGCGGCGCGGAGATCGTGCATTCCCTGCGGGACGAGGAGTGGGGGGTTCGGCGGTTCTTCGTACGGGACCCCAATGGCAAGATCATCAATGTGGTGAGCCATCACTGACGCGGTGATCCGGCCGCGCTCAGGCGTCGATTCCGCCCCGCTTGACCAACTGACTCGCGATCACGTTGCGCTGGATCTCGTTCGTGCCCTCGCCGACGATCATCAGCGGGGCGTCGCGGAAGTAGCGCTCCACGTCGAACTCGGTGGAGTAGCCGTAACCGCCGTGGATGCGTACGGCGTTGAGCGTGATCTGCATGGCCGTCTCGGAGGCGAAGAGTTTGGCCATGCCCGCCTCCATGTCCACGCGGCGGCCCGCCTCCGCCTCCCGGGCGGCGTACAGGGTGAGCTGGCGGGCGGCGGTGAGTGAAGTGGCCATGTCCGCCAGGTAGTTGCCGATCGACTGGTGTTTCCAGATCGGCTCGCCGAAGGTTTCGCGCTCCTGGGCGTAGGCGAGGGAGTCCTCGAACGCGGCCCGGCCGACGCCCAGGGCGCGCGCCGCGACCTGGAGCCGCCCGGTCTCCAGGCCCTTCATCATCTGCGCGAAGCCCTTGCCCTCGACCCCGCCGAGTACGGCGTCGGCCGGCGCCCGGTAGTCGTCGAACGACAACTCGCAGCTCTCCACGCCCTTGTAGCCGAGCTTGGGCAGGTCACGCGCGACGGTCAGGCCGGGACCGTGCTCGACGAGCAGGATCGAGATCCCCTGGTGGGCGGGTTCGGCGGCCGGATCGGTCTTGCACAGCAGGGCGATGAGCCCGGACCGGCGGGAGTTGGTGATCCAGGTCTTCGACCCGTTGATGACGTATCCCCCCGCGTCCGGTCCGGTGCCCACGTCCCTGCGGGCGGAGGTACGCATGGCCTGGAGGTCCGAGCCGCCGCCCGGCTCGGTGAGCGCCATGGTCGCCCGGAGCTCCCCGGTGGCCATCTTCGGCAGGTGGCGACGCCGCTGTTCCTCCGTGCCGAAGTGCGACAGCAGCTTCGCGACCACGGTGTGCCCGCCCATCGCACCGGCCAGGCTCATCCAGCCGCGGGCGAGCTCCTCGGTGACGAGGACGTAGCAGGGCATGGAGACCGGTGTGCCGCCGAATTCCTCGGGGACGGCGAGGCCGAAGATGCCGAGGCGCTTCATCTGCTCGATCAGGGCTTCGGGGTAGGTGTCGGAGTGCTCCAACTCCCTGACGACCGGCCGCACTTCCCGGTCGACGAAGTCCCGCACCGTTCTGACGACGAACCGCTCGTCCTCGGAAAGGATGTCGAGAGTGCTCATGCCGGGACGCTCCTCGTATACAAGCCCGTACCGGAGCGCGCGCGACGCATGACAAAGGCAAGGAGTGTTCGAACTCCTTGCCATGCTCAACATATAGCGCATGGGGGGCCTTGCGGCAAGGCCCCGGTCGTGACGCAGAATCACCGATCTCAGCCAGGAACCCAGCGAAATGAGAACAATGATTGACGTGATCGTGGTCGGCGGCGGACCCACCGGTTTGATGCTGGCGAGCGAGCTTCGGCTGCACGGTGTGCACACGGTGGTCCTGGAGAAGACGGCGCAGGCCACCCAGCAGTCCCGCGGGCAGGGCCTGCACGCGCGCAGCGTCGAGGTCATGGATCAGCGCGGCCTGCTTGACCGGTTCCTCGCGGTCAACGAGAAGTTCCAGGTCGGTGGATTGTTCGGCGGCATCATGAAGCCGTGGCCGGAGAAGCTGGACACGGCGCACCCGTACGGGGTGGCCACTCCGCAGCCCGTCACCGAGCGGTTGCTCCACGAGCGCGCGGTCGAACTCGGCACCGACATCCGTCGGGGCCGCGAGGTGGTCGGGCTCACCCAGGACGAGGACGGGGTGAGTGTCGGGCTCGCGGACGGCACCCACCTGCGCTCACGCTATGTCGTCGGGTGCGACGGCGGCCGAAGTGCCGTACGCAAGCTGCTCGGCGTCGATTTCCCCGGCGTGCCCGCCACGGTCGAGACCCTCCTCGGCGAAATGGAGGCGACCGCGGATCAGGCGGCCATCGACGCCGCCGTCGCCGAAGTCCGCAAGACCCAGCTGCGGTTCGGCCTCAGCCGCGGCGAGAACGGGGTGTACCGCATCGTCGTCCCCGCCGACGGGGTGGCCGAGGACCGCACGGCCGAGCCGACCCTCGACGACTTCAAGCGGCAGCTGCGGGCCCACGCGGGGACAGACTTCGGCGTGCACTCGCCGCGTTGGCTCTCCCGGTTCGGCGACGCCACCCGGCAGGCCGAGCGTTACCGGGTCGGCCGGGTGCTGCTGGCGGGCGACGCGGCGCACATCCACCCGCCGACCGGCGGGCAAGGGCTCAACCTCGGCGTGCAGGACGCGTTCAACCTCGGCTGGAAGCTGGCCGCGGCGGTCGACGGCTGGGCCCCGGAGGGGCTCCTCGACACCTACCACACGGAGCGGCACCCGGTGGGCGCCCGCGTCCTCGACAACACCCGTGCGCAGATCGCGATGCTCGGGTCCGACCCGGGTGCGACGGCGCTGCGGGAGCTGTTCGCCAAGCTGATGGACTTCGAGGAGGTCAACCGGTACGTGACCGGGATGATCACCGCGGTCGACGTCAGCTACGACTTCGGCGAGGGCCACGAACTCCTCGGGCGGCGCCTGCGGGACGTGGAGTTGAAGCAGGGGCATCTCTACGGGCTGATGCACGAAGGGCGCGGTCTGCTGCTCGACCAGACCGGCCGGCTCTCGGTCGCCGGGTGGGCCGACCGGGTCGATCACGTCGTCGACGTCAGCGAGGAACTGGACGTGCCCGCCCTGCTGTTGCGGCCCGACGGGCATGTGGCGTGGGTGGGTGAGGACCAGCAGGAACTGCTCGACCTGCTGCCCACGTGGTTCGGCGCGCCACGCCCCGCATAGGGAGACCGTGGCGCGCGTGCGGGACCGGCTCGTCCGCCGGCGCGGTGAACGAGCCCGGCCCTCAGCCGACCTGCGTGTGGAACTGCACGAGGCGTTGCTGGACGAGGTTCACCGTGCCGCGCTGACGGCCCGGCACACGGCGCCGCAACGCGACCAGGTCCGGGCCGAGTGCACGGACGGTGTCCGGGTCGCGGATCTGCTCCCACTGGTGGTGGGCCAGGTCCGCGGCGGCCTCGACATCAGGGGCGTCGGGGGCCTGGCCCGCCGTGAGCCGGGTGGAGACGACGGCGAGCCAGATCTCGCAGCTGCGTCCGGGGTCCTTGGCGAAGATCGCCAGATGCCCGCGGACCTCCATCCAGTGCACCACCTCGGGCGAGGAGGGCCCGTACGTACGCAGCGCCTCCTGCTCCCAGGCCGCGGCCATGGCCGCGGCCTCGCCGTGCCGTCCCGCCTCCACGGCCCGGGTGATGGCCGCGTGCGGGTCCCCACCGGGCACCCGCGGCGCCGAGGCGGGCGGCGCGTCGGAGGTCACGGCGGCGGGCGCCTGCTGCTGGGCAGGCACCGCCGCATGATGGGCGGACAGCGGCCCACGGTCGAGGGGGCCGCCGGCGGGGAAGGCCACGCGGGCGGGATCGGCGGAGAGCAGCATGACGTCGGCCGCTCCCTCCTCCGCCGTCTGGGCCGCGACGTGCTGATGCAGGTCCGGCAGCGGCGGCCGGTGCCCACTGCGCAGGACCGTCGCCAGGGCCTTCATGTACGAGGGCACCGCGACGGCACGCCTGCCCGGCGGCGGGGCGACGCGCCCGTACAGGGCCACGCCCACTCCCACGTCCAGGGGGCCCTGCGCCAGTTGCTGCCAACTGTCGGCGTCGGCGTGCAGATCGGCGATGACGGTCGTGCTGCCGGGTGGGCGCAGCCGCAGCTCCTGGGCGATCCAGTGCCAGGGGAAACCGGTGTAGCGCACCGTCGCCGCCGTCGTCCGCGCCAGGGCGACGTGCTGCTGTCGCTGACGGCGATCGAGATGCAGTTGCCCGACCAGGTACACGGTCAAGGGCCCCGGCGCCATCGCGGCCGCGCGCAGCCGAGTCAGCACGGTCTGCGGATCAAGCGGGTCCGCGAGCTCCACGACACTCGCGGTCGCGGTACCGGCGAGCACCGCCGGAGACACCGCCGCGAGCACGGGCAGCACGGAAGCCGCGTCCACCATACGGGCCTTGCCGACCGGCGCCGCCGCAATCAGCAGCGCGGTCCCGGGCACCGTCCCCTCCCCATCAGTCACCAGAGCACCGTATCCGCTGCTCATCCCGGAGGCGGCAGCGGTGTTCACCATTTCACCTCGACCGGGCAGCGGGCGGTGTCGCCGGAGCCTGCGGCCGCCGCCGGTTTCGGCGGGCGGCCGCGGCGCTCCCGGGGGCAGGCTCCCCCTGGTACCCCAGGAGCGGGCGTCCGCACCGACCGGCGCGCGGGGGCCGCGGGAGTGGCCCCTGACGCGTCGGCCGGCGGGACGAGCCGGTGTCCATGCGTCCGCTGCAAGGAAGTACGGACCCGGCAGCCTGAGTTGCCGGCGTTCCCGGCGCTCGGCGTCGAGCGTGGGCCGAGCGGTCGGACCGGCCCGGGGCTGGGGGCCGTCCTCGGCGTCAGCGTAGAACGAGCAGGCAGAGGTGGACAACGCCTTTCCGCCCTCCGGAACGACCTTGTGCCGGGCGCGACTTTGTCCGGCCGCCGGGGAAAACCGTCCCACGAACGAGTGGTTGAGGCCCGTGCCGTGCCGGAATCATTGGTTCCGCCGCGCGGCGTCCCTACCGTCCGGCCATGACTTCCCCACCGCACGCTCCTGGCGCTCCCCTGCCCGGCCCCCGTACGACGGCGGCGGCCCCCGCGACGACCACGGCCCCGGATCTGGCTCTGAGCACATGGATCGAGAAGTACCTGTTACCCACCCTCGGAGCCGGCGGCGCCCTGCTGTTCGGGCTGCTGACGATGGAGTACGACCAGTTCTACCGCGAGCTGGGCATGGCCCCCGGCGACGTGGGCCTGGAGTACTCGACCCGGCTGAGCGGGTCCGCGGGGCTCGTGCTGATGAGCCTCATCGCGTCCGCGACGCTCTTCGTCCTGGCCACCGCCTGCCTGTATGCCGTGCACCGTTTCGGCCCCCGGACCGCCCGGGTCCGTGCCGGTCGCTTGCGTACCGCCATGAGCCGGCCCGAGAAGCGCAGAACGGCCATTCTCGGCTGTTGCGCGGTGGGCATCGCCCTCGTCGGCGTGCTCGTCACCTACGTGGCCGACGAGATGGCGGACAGCGCCAAGGGCGGGAAGTGGGTCGAGCCCCTGCACTTCGGCCCCATCACCGTCCTGGCCGTCCGCGCGTATCCCGCGGATGTGCGCCTGTCGGTGAGGGACAGCGCCAAGGGCCTCGACCTGGGGGCGGTCGACACCGAGCACCTGCTCTACATCGGGCACGGGCCCAACACCGTGGTCCTCTACGACCACCGCAGCCAACGCCCCCTGTATCTGCCCGCCAAGGACGTCACCGTGACGACGTACAACTGCGAGACCTGGCGGGCCGAGAGACACAGCCGCTGTCGCGACTGAGCCGGAGGCGCGGGTGGCCGGCACGGGGTTCCGGAGGGCGATCGATTACTTTTCGAGAGAGCCGGGGTCTGTACCCCCGTGACCGCGATGATGAAGCGGCGACCATGACCGGACTTTCAGGAGAGCCTCAGATGCGTACGTTGATCAGCACCGCTTTCGTCTCACTCGACGGTGTCGTGGAGGCGCCGGGCGGCGAGCCCGGTTACCGGAACTCCGGGTGGACCTTCAAGGACGTGGAGTTCCTCCCCGAGGCGTTCGAGATCAAGGGCCGGGAGCAGCAGGAGGCCACGGCGATGCTGTTCGGCCGGGTCAGTTATGAGGCGTTCAGCCCCGTGTGGCCGGGCATGGAGGAGTTCGCGGACTACAAGGAGATGCCGAAGTACGTCGTCTCCACCAGCCTCGGTGAAGGCGACCTGGTGTCGGGCTGGGGCGAGACCACGATCCTGCGCTCGCTGGACGAGGTGGCCGCCCTGAAGAAGACCGAGGGCGGCCCGATCATCATGCACGGCAGCGCCGCCCTGAACCGGAACCTCTCCGACGCCGGGCTGATCGACCGCTACCACCTGCTCGTCTTCCCGCTGCTGCTCGGCGCGGGCAAGCGCCTGTTCAGCGACACGGACAAGGACGCCCAGAAGCTGCGGCTCGTGGAGCACGAGGCCTACGCCAACGGCCTGCAGAAGAACGTCTTCGACGTCGTCCACTGAGCCGCACGGAGCGTACGGGCCCCTCGGCCTCACTTGGACACGATGTGTCCGATCGGGTCGGGGTCGGCCGCCAGCGCTTCGCGCGCCGTCTGCCAGGCGCGGTCTCCGGGACGGAGTGCGCTGCGGAGATAGGCGCAGGTGAGGCGCTGGACCGCGGACACGCGCGCGGGGTTCTCGTCCGTGGTCTCGGCGACGTCGTACCCGGAGATCCCGCCGAACCCGTGCTCCGCCCCGAACAGGGTGAGCAGGGCCTTGGGGCCCGGCGCGAGGGCGTACGGATCGGCGTGCCAGTCCGGGCCCGCGACGGTCAGGTGGGCGGACTCGTCCTTGTCGCCCGCGACCACGAGGGCCGGCGTCGCCATGCCGGAGAAGTCCGTGGCCGAGAAGAAGGGGTACCTCTCGGCCACCTCGTCGGTGAGGGCGTCACCACCCCTGCCGGGCGCGCCGAGCAGGATGCCCGCCGTGACGCGCGGGTCGGCCAGGTCCACCTCCGTCCCGTCCTCCGGGTCGGTGAGCCGGGCGCCGAGCAGCAGGCTCGCGGTGTGCCCGCCCATCGAGTGCCCGGCCACCGCGACCTTGCCGCGGTCCAGGCGCCCTTGGAGCTGCGGGACGGCGGACTCGATCACGTCGAGCTGGTCGAGGACGCGCTTCATGTCCTCGGCGCGCGAGCGCCAGAACAGGGGCGCGCCCGGGGTGTCGGGGTCCAGGCTCAGCGTCCGGGAGCTCAGATGGGTGGGCTGGATGACGACGAAGCCGTGCGCCGCCCAGAAGTTGGCGAGCGGGGCGTAGCCGTTCAGCGAGGAGAGGTGGTTCGAGAAGCCCTGGCCGTGCGAGATGAGGACGACCGGCAGGTCGCTCCCGGTCACGGGGGCGGAGACCCGGACCTCCAGGTCCACGGCCCGGTCGGGGGTCGGCAGCACCACGGGGCTGACGGAGAGCACGGGGCTCGGCGAGCCCAGGAAGTCGACGGTGCGGGCCGCGCCGAGCGGGGCGGCTGCGGCTTGTACGGCGGGTATGGCATTCGATGCACTCATGGTGCGGGTTTCCCTTCGATGGCCTCCGTGCCGGTCCGTGCGGGCCGGCGGACGGGGAGGCGGGGAGGCAGACGGCCAGAGGCGGCCGGCTTCAGATATGCTGCAAGCGGAACGCTGTTCCGATTACGATACGGAACAGCGTTCCGCTTTGTCAACGACCCCCCGTCCACGGGAAGGAGAGCGCGATGCCCGCCGCAAGCAACTCCGGTGAGGTACCGGCCCGGAGCGCGCCCCGGAGCAAGCGGGCCGACGCTCGGCGCAACGAACAGACGCTGCTGGCCGCCGCCGCCGAGGTCTTCGTGACCTCCGGCGTCGACGCGCCGATCCGCGAGATCGCGGCCAGGGCGGGTGTCGGGGTGGGGACGATCTACCGCCACTTCCCGGCCCGGTCCGATCTCGTCGTCGCCGTCTACCGCCACCAGGTCGAGGCGTGCGCCGAGGCGGGCCCGGCCCTGCTGGCGGAAGCCGGCTCCCCGCTGACCGCGCTCCGCCAATGGGTCGACCTCTTCGTCGACTTCCTGGTCACCAAGCACGGGCTCGCCCACGCGATGCAGTCGGACAGCAGCGGCTTCGAGGCGCTGCACACGTACTTCCTCGACCGCCTGGTGCCCGTCTGCGAGCAGCTGCTGCAGGCCGCGGCGGACGCCGACGAGATCGAGCCGGGCACCCGCGCCCACGAACTCATGCGCGGCATCGGCAACCTCTGCATCGGGCACGACAGCGACCCCGACCGCTACGACCCGCGCCGCTTGATCGCGCTCCTCCTTCGGGGCCTGCGGCAACCGCAGCGGCCCTGACACCACCGGGCGCGCACCGGCCCGCCATGTCAGCACGCTCTCCTGCGAGTTCGCCCGGCTGAGCCTCAGACGTTCCGGCCGTGCTCACCCACCGCGACCCTGGCCAGCTTCGTCAGCATCATGCCGTTGCGGACCCCGATCACGTAGTCCACGGGCAGCCCGTGCATCCGGGTGCCGGGGCCCCGGAGAGGATGCCAGTCGAGGATCATCAGGGTGTGTTCGCCCCAGGGGACCAGGTTCATGGCGATGCGGGCCGCGCCGAGGGGGCCCGCCTTCGCCTCCAGCTGCAGGCGGCGCTCCGGTTCGCTGATGCGGACGACGCAGGTGTCGTCAAGGACCAGCCGTCCGACGCCGACCCGGACCTTCAGGCGGGCGCCCACCGCGGGCCAGTGCGGGTCCACGGCGAGGATCTCCTGGGTTCCCGTCACCCACTCCCCGTACCGACGGCCGTCGGACAGCAGACTCCAGACCTCTGCCGGTGAGGCCAGGATCAGACGGCGGTTCCGGGACACGCTGACCACACTCCTCCTGGGGGTTATGGGCCGATTTTTACACTTTGCCACCTGCCGCACCTTCCGAAGCGACCGCTGCCGGGCGCCGCGCCCTGTGCGAGGGTGACCGAAAGGGTGATCCCATCCCTCGAATGCCTCGGTCGCCCGGACCGTCTTGATCGCTTCGACCGCTTCGCACGCAAGGAGCCGCATGCCCACCGCAGCCGCCGCAGCGAGTCTGGCCCTGGACCTCACCTCAGGGCTGAAGGCACCTGATTTGGAGACGCTGTACCAGGATTTGCATCGCCACCCGGAGCTCTCCTTCCAGGAGCACCGCACGGCCGGACTCCTCGCCGGACGGCTGGGCGCCGCCGGGTACGCGGTGACCACCGGGGTCGGCGGCACCGGTGTCGTGGGCGTCCTGGAGAACGGCGACGGGCCCGTGGTGTGGCTGCGCGGCGACATGGACGCGCTGCCGGTCACCGAGATGACGGGGCTCGCGTACGCCTCCACCGTCGACGGAGTGATGCACGCCTGCGGCCACGACATGCACGTCACCTGGCTGACGTTCGCCGCCGAAGCACTGGCGGCCGCGCGGGACACCTGGTCGGGCACCCTCGTGGTGATCGGGCAGCCCGCCGAGGAGGCAGGCGGCGGCGCCCGGGCCATGGTCGCCGACGGGCTCCAGGAACGCTTCCCCCGCCCCGACGCCGTCTTCGGCCAGCATGTCGCCCCCGGTCCCGCGGGCTTCGTCTCCCATACACCTGGGCTGATCATGTCGGCCGCCGACGACGTGCACATCGTGGTGCCGGGGGTCGGCGGCCACGGCTCGCGGCCGGAGGCGGGCGTCGACCCCGTGGTGACCGCCGCGTACATCGTCACCCGGCTGCAGACCGTCGTGTCCCGTGAGGTCTCGGCGGCGGACTCGGTGGTCCTGACCACGGGGCAGTTCCACGCCGGTCAGCGGCCCAACATCATCCCCGCGGAGGCCCGGCTCGGCCTGAACCTCCGTACGCAGGACGTGAAGGTGCGCGAGCGGGTCCTGGCCGCCGTCCGCCGTATCGTCGAGGGGGAATGCCAGGCCGCCGGGTGCCCGACGCCACCCGAGGTGAACCTGGGTGCCGGCTTCCCGGCCACGGTCAACGACGCGGCGCTGGACGCGGAGATCGCGGCCCTCCACCGCGAACTGCTCGGCGCGCGGAGCGTGTTCGACTTCGGGCCCGCGATGGGCAGCGAGGACTTCTCGCTCCTCGTGCCCACCGGGGTGCCCTACGACTTCTGGTTCGTGGCCTCGACACCGCGGGACGCCTGGCACGCCGCCCCGGGGGAGGAACTCGGCGAGAAGATCACCGCGGTGCCGGGCAATCACAGTCCCCTGTTCGCCCCGGACCTCTCGGTCCTGCTGCCAGGCGTACGGACACTGGTGGGCGCCGCGCTGCACAAGCTGAGCGGCTGAGGCCGCCCTGAGGCCCTGACGGCCCGGGTGTCACGAGTGGTCCAGCAGCCGGTCGATGTCCGCCTCGTCGTAGCCGAGTTCGGCGAGTACGTCCCTGCTGTGCAGGCCGAGGGTGGGCGGAGCGGAGCGTACGGCGGGGCGCTCGCCGCGGAAGCTGACGGGGAAGGCGACCTGCCGGAGCGGGCCCACGTCGGGGTGGTCGACCTTCTGGACCATGCCGAGCGCCTCGGTCTGCGGGCAGTCGTAGACCTCGTCGAGAGTGCGGATCGGGGCGACGGGGACGCCGCGCTGCTTGAGCAGGCCGCACCAGTGGGCCACCGTGTCGTCGACGAGGACCGCCTCCAGCTTGGCGTTGAGGGCCTTGCGATGGGTGACGCGGGCGCGGTTGGTGGCGAAGCGCGGGTCGTCGGCCCACTCCGGGTGGCCGAGCGTCTCGCTCAGGCGGCGGAAGAGCCCGTCGCTGCCGACGGCGATCACGAAGTGCCCGTCGGAGGCGGCGTAGGCCTGGTACGGGACGAGGCTCGGATGGCCCGAGCCGAGACGGGTGGGCCGTTCCCCGGTGGCGAAGTAGCCCGTGGCCCAGTTGATGTGCAGGGCGAGCTGCGACTCGTACAGGGAGGTCGTGACGTACTGGCCGCGTCCCGTGCGCTCGCGCTCGACGAGGGCGGAGGTGACGCCGATGAGGCCGAAGAGCGCGGCGCCGAGATCACCCATCGCGTACCCGGCCTTGACGGGCGGGCCTTCGGGCTCGCCGGTGAGCGACATCAGTCCGGCGCTCGCCTGGGCGACCATGTCGTAGCCGGGCTCGTCGCGCAGCGGTCCGGTGTCGCCGAACGCCGAGATGTGGAGCAGCACCAGGCGGGGGTAGCGCTCGCTGAGCGCGCGGTGGTCGAAGACGTCGGCCAGGGAGCTGCCGGGGCGGAAGTTCTCCACCAGCACGTCCGCGTCGGCGAGCATCCGGTGCACGGCCTCCTGCCCCTCGGGGGACTTGAGGTCCAGGGTCACCGAGCGCTTGTTGCGGTTGGCCGCCAGGTAATAGGTGGCGTCGGGGCCGTTGAAGGGAGGGCCCCAGGCGCGGGTCGGGTCGCCGCCCCGGGGATGCTCGACCTTGATGACGTCCGCGCCGAGGTCGGCGAGGGACATCGTCACGTAGGGCCCGGCAAGGATCTTGGAGAGGTCCACGACCCTCGTTCCGGCCAGGGGGGAAGCGGGGCGGGGCTCATCGGGCATGTGCGGGGGCCTCCTCGGCCGTAGCGGGCGGGACCTGACCACCCTCTGCCAGTTCGGCCGGGTGGTCCAGGGCGGCGGGGGCGCTGCGCCGGTGACCTTACGGCGCCGGTCAGCGGCCCGAGACCGCGCCGCCACCGGCAATTCGTCTGATCGTCTTCCGTTGGCCGCGCCGATATGGGAGAACGCTCTGATGTGCGATGACGAACTGATACCGCCCCGCGCGGACTTGACCGAGCAGCAGTGGCTGCGGGACGACGCGCCGCTCGCCCGGGACCTCGCCGACAAGTGGGGTCCTGGCGCTCTCACCCTGCACCGGCGCACGCTGCTCGGCGGTGCCGCCGCCGGGGCCGCGCTCGCCGTACTGCCCTTCGGCGCGGGGCAGGCCGCTGCGACGCCGGGCGCGGCAACGGAAGGCGCGACGAAGTTCCCGCTCCCCGAAGCGCCCAACCGGAACGGGGAGTTCGCCGTCCTGGTCACCGGGGACTCCGGAACCGGTGGCGAGGAACAGCTGGCCGTGACCGAGGCCGCCCGGCGGGTGTGCCGCGAGGAGGGGATCTCCCTCGCCGTCGGCCTGGGGGACAACATCTACGAGAACGGGCCCGAGTCCGACCACGACTCCGAGTTCCGGGACAAGTTCGAGACGCCGAACACGGGCATCGACGTCCCCTGGCTGATGGTCCTCGGCAACCATGACTGCTCGGGCCTGATCCCCGGAAGCGGCGGCGACCCCTCGCGCGGCGACCGCGAGGTCTCCTACGCGGCCACTTCGCCACGCTGGTACATGCCGAGCCGCTACTACAACGTCGCCCTGCCGTCGTCCGAGGCTCCGGGGGACGGCGACCCGGTGGTGGAGTTCTTCGCCCTCGACACCAACCCCGTGGCCTCGACCGTCGCCCAGACCTCGCGCCACTACCAGTGGGACGGCCCCTACATGCGCGCCCAGCGCCAGTGGCTGGACTCCGCCCTCGCCGCGTCCCGGGCCCGCTGGAAGGTGGTGCTCGGCCACCACCCCTACCTGAACAACGGCAAGCACGGCAGCGCCGGTTCGTACGACGGCTTCCTCATCGGCCACTACACGCGGGGCATCCACCTCAAGGAGCTGTACGAGCAGGTGGTGTGCGGCCGCGCCGACCTGATCCTGTCCGGGCACGACCACACCCTGCAGATCCTGGAGCCCACGACCCGCACGGCGGGCACCCGGCAGATCGTCTGCGGGGCGGCCGCCAAGTCCGGTGACGGCAAGGCCCACTTCGACCACCCCGCCGCCTGGCAGAACTTCTCCGACGTGGGGTTCATGGTCCTGAAGGTCTCCGGGCGGGCGATGACGGTGGACACCTACACGGTCGACGTCCCCACCCGGACCGCGCGCCTCGCCCACACCACGACGACCTCCACCGCGGTCGCGGGCCGCACGAGCGTCGGCTAGGACGCGGCGCGCCTCGCGACGTTCCTCGCCCACAGCACGAGCGGGATCTGGAGCGGCAGACGGCCGAACGCCGCGGCCCTCTGGGGCGCGGGGCGGCGGCGCCAGTCCACCGCCATCTGCACGTTGGCGGGAAACACGCCCACGAAGAACGCCGCGGTGGCCAGCGCGGCGGCGCTCCGGGTACGGGGCGCCGCCACTCCGGCCGCGAGGGCCAGCTCGACCACGCCGCTCGCGTACGTCCAGGTGCGCGGCGAACCGGGCAGGACGCGCGGCACGGTGGCGTCGAACGTCTTCGGTGCGGCGAAGTGCACGACACCCGCCCCGGCCAGCAGACCGGCCAGGAGCAGGGGGGAACGGGACGCCGACGGCATGCTGCCTCCTGAGGGTGGTGAAGGGAGACAGACCTTACTCGACGGTAATCACGGCCTCACGACAGCCGGGCGCCCCGCCGCGCGAGATAGGTGACCGGATTGACGTCCGATCCGTAGCCACGCCTGGCCCGGATCTCCAGGTGGAGGTGCGGCCCGGTGGCCCGTCCCGTGGACCCGCTGCTGCCGAGCCGGTCGCCGGTGCCGATGCGGGACCCCTGGCGCACGGAGATGCGCGACAGATGCGCGTAGACGGCGTAGTGCCCGTCCCGCAGCCGGACCGTGACCGCCTTGCCGTACGCGCCCGACCAGCGGGCCAGGACCACCGTGCCGCCGCCGACGGCGTGCACCGGGGTTCCCGTGGGGACCGCCAGGTCGACGCCGGTGTGGTGGCCGGCCATCCAGTTGCCGCGTACCCCGTAGCGGGCGGAGACGCGGAAGCGCCGGCGGAGCGGCAGGGCGAACTTGCGCCTTGGTTTCTCCGGGACGAGCGCCCGGTTCTCGGGGACCGCCGCGTCCGCCTCGGCGAGGGCCGCCTCGAACTCCTCGTCGTAGTCGAGGCCGCAGCCGCCGTCCGCTTCCGCGGCGGCGTGCGGCGCGGGTCCCGCCACCGTGAAGGCGCCGCCGGCCAGGAGGACCGCGGCGACGCCGAGTACGTCGCGTCGTGTGCTGCCCGCTTCACGCGGGCTGTCTATGTCGTAGCCCATGAAGGCCAGCACACTGGCGCCCGGAGCGGCCCGCACCCCGAGTGCTCCGCTTGGCGTAACGCCGTGCGGGCCCGTCCCGCGGTCAGTCGAGAGTCGGCCGGTACACGGTGAGCGCTTCGGGGAGCTTGTCGAGGAGCAGTGCGGGGGGCGCGGGGGCGAGTTCGCCGTCGTACGCCATCTGTGTGCCCTCGGGCAGGCCCGAGATGACCAGGCGCTGGGCCTTGGCGGAGGCGTACAGGCGCGTCTTGGTCAGCTGGCCGACGATCGCCGCGGCCAGCAGGCGGCTGCGCGCGAAGCGGCCGCCGTGCGCGATGCGGACGTCGAGCAGACCGTCGGCCAGGTCGTGCCTGCGCACCGGGGCGATGCCGGCGCTGCGGTAGGCGCCGTTGCCCGCGAAGAGCATCCACATCGAGCGGGCCTTGCCGTTCACCACCGCGCGCAGCGGCCGTCCCGTGTGCAGGATCTGGGCGACGCCGAGCAGGGCCGCGGGCGGACCGCCGATCTTCGGGGACCATTCCTCCCTGATGCGTACGAGCTCGGGATAGGAGCCGAGGCTGAACGTGTTCAGGAAATACACCGGCTCGGAGTACGTCTTGCCGTCGGGGCCGGTCCCGGCGAGGGGCTTGACCCGGCCGACGTCGGCCCGTACGGCGCTGCCCTCGGCGAGGGCGATGCAGGCGTCCGCGACCGTGTCGACGCCCAGGTCGGCGGCGAAGTGGTTGAACGTTCCGCCGGGCAGCACCATCAGCGGCACGTCGAAGCGCAGGGCCTGGGTCACGGCGGCGTTCACCGTGCCGTCCCCGCCGCACACGCCGAAGACCCCGCCGCGCTGGGCGGCGTCCCTGGCGGCTTCCTCCAGGACCTTGGGCAGCGGCCCCGCGTCCTCCTCGTAGAGCACCACCTCCGCGCGGGGCAGGGCCATCTTCAACTGGCGCACCGGGTCCATGAGTTGAGGCTGGGCTCCGGACGAGGGGTTCACCACCACGACCAGGCCCTCGCCCTCCGGCAGGGCGGGGGCGTCCGTCCGGGGCCGCGCGGGCGGCGGCAGCTGTGACCTGGAGGGCACCATGCCGCGCACGGCGTAGGCGGCGCCCGCGCCGAGGGCCGCGCCGACCAGGACGTCACTGGGGTAGTGCACGCCCGTGTAGACGCGGGAGAAGGCCACCGAGGCCGCGATCGGGGCCACGGCCGCGCCCAGTCCCCGTGACTCCAGGGCCACACCCGTGGCGAAGGCGGCAGCCGACGCGGAGTGCCCGGAGGGGAAGGAGCTGGTGATCGGCTGGTTCGACAGGTGCCTTATCACCGGCACCGTGTCCAAGACCGGCCGGGAGCGGCGCACCGCGCTCTTGCCGAGCGTGTTGACCGTGGCCGACGCGAGGGCCAGCGAGGAGACACCGCGCACCGCGGCCCGCCTGCCGCGTGCGCCGCCGAAGACCCACATCCCCGCCGCGACGCCGAACCACAGCAGACCGTGGTCGGCCGCCCGGCTCAGCCGGGGCAGGACGGGCTGCGCCGCCGGCCAGGAGCGGGCTGCCACCCGGTGGAACGCCAGGCGGTCGGTGGCGCCCAGCAGCCTGCGGATGTGCGACGTCGGGAGATCACTCATGAACCCCCTATACCCCCGCATGTCCTTTGCACCGCACACATCTTGCGCCGGGACTGTGACGTTCACTTCAATCAGCCATATGGCAGTCCCGCGCTCCACTTCCCCCCAGGGCCCCCCTTCCTCGCGTCGGCCCACCGACCTGCCGCCGACCGCGTGGGCCGTGCTCGGCCTGCTCTCCTTCCCCGGGGAGCGCACGGGATACGAGCTGAAGAAGTGGGCGGACGCCTCACTGCGCCACTTCTACTGGTCCCCCGCCATCAGTCAGATCTACGCCGAGCTGCGCCGCCTCGAGACCCTCGGGTACGCGACGTCACGGCGCTCGGGCCCCGAGGAGCCTCGCGCGAAGCGGTCGTACGCCATCACCGCCGAGGGGCGCGCCGCGCTGGTCGGGTGGGCGGGGGGCGCCGAGGACGCGGGCCCCGCCGTCCTGAAGCACCCGCTGCTCCTGCGGGTCTGGCTCGGACACCTGGCGGCTCCGGAGCACCTGCGGGCCCTGGTGACCGAGCACATCGCGCACACGCGGGGCGAGCTCAAGGAGGTGCACGACGCGCTCGACCGGGCGGACGGGGAGGCGGCCTGGACGCATCCGCAGATCGCCCTGCGCTGGAGCGGGCGGCGCCTCGAGGCGGAGATCGGCCTCGCGGAGGCGATGCTCGCCGATCTCATGGAGATGGCGCCGCCGACGCCGCCTGGCGAGGACACGGAACAAGGGGCCTCCACGGCCCCGGGTCAACGCCCGGGGGACTCGCCCACCCACGGGTGACGTGGCTCGCGGCGCGGGGGCCCCAGCCGGTAGGACGGGCGGGGTCAGCCGACCCCGCCGTATGGAGCAGTGCAGCCGTGACCACCCGCGCCGTCCTTGTCGCCGCCGTCATCACCGGTCTCCTGCTCGGGATCGTGGGAAGCAGAGCGGACGACTCCGATTCCTCGGGGCACCCCCGTACGGGCGGTTCCATCGCGGAGGCGGGCCGTTAGGCTGCGACCTTGCCGCGTGGCACCTCCCCGCGGCCACCGAGCCGCCGTCGACGGAAGCGAGTGAACCTTGAACTTCCTCACCATCGGTCACCGCGGGGTCATGGGTGTCGAACCCGAGAACACCCTCCGGTCCTTCATCGCCGCGCAAGCCGCGGGCCTCGATCTCATCGAGCTCGATCTGCACCTGAGCAAGGACGGCGCCCTCGTCGTCATGCACGACGCGGACGTGGCCCGTACGACCGACGGCAAGGGGCCGATCGCCGAGAAGACCCTGGCCGAGCTGCGGGAGCTCGACGCGGGGCGCGGGGAGCGCATCCCCGTCTTCGAAGAGGTCCTGGACGCGGTGAAGGCGCCGCTGCAGGCCGAGATCAAGGATGTGGCCGCCGCCCGCGCCCTCGCCGAGGTGATGCACCGGCGCGACCTGGTCGCCCGCGTCGAGGTGATCTCCTTCCACGACGAGGCGATCGCCGAGATCGCCCGCCTCGTCCCCGGTGTACGCACCGCTCTCGTCGCGAGCCGCTACGGCACCGACGTCGTGGAGCGCGCCACGGCGGTCGGTGCCACCACCCTCGTCCTGAACATCAGGCGACTGACGCTGGAGATCGTCGAGCGGGCCAGGAAGGCCGACCTGCGCATCATCGGCTGGGTCGTGAACACGCAGGACGATCTGCGGCTCGTGCGCGCGCTGCAACTCGACGGAGCGACCACGGACTACCCGGAGATCAAGCGGACGGGCCGCTTCACCGCGTGACCCGGCCCCCACCCCGGCCCCGGTTCAGACCAGCGGCTTGACGAGCAGCTCGAACTGCAGGTCGTCCCGCTGCGGAACGCCGAAACGCTCGTCGCCGTACGGGAAGGGAGTCATCTTTCCCGTACGGCGGTAGCCGCGCCGCTCGTACCAGGCGATGAGGTCGTCGCGTACGGAGATCACGGTCATGTGCATCTCCCGCACACCCCACGCCGCACGGACCCGCCGCTCGGCCTCCGCCATGATCACCTTGCCGAGGCCCGCGCCCTGGAGCGCCGGGCTCACCGCGAACATCCCGAAGTAGGCGTGCTCCCCGCGGTGTTCGAGCTGGCAGCAGGCGACGATCGCGCCGTCCCGCTCGACCGTGAGCAGCTTGCTCGCCGGTGACTTGATTACGTCGACGACACCCTGCGGGTCGGTCCGCTGCCCCTCCAGGATGTCCGCCTCCGTGGTCCAGCCCGCCCGGCTCGCGTCGCCGCGGTACGCCGACTGGATCAGCGAGACGAGCACGTCGACGTCCGCGTCGGTGGCGTCCCGGAAGGTGAGGTCGCTCGCACTGACGGTGAGGTCGCTCGTGCGGGGGCGCGGGGCGGTGTCCATGGGGCGGGTTCTCCGATCTCTCTGGCCCGCCGCTGTCGGACGCGGCGTGGGCGAGGCACGGTCGAGCGTAACCCCCCACTAAGGTGCGGCTGCATGGTGCATGTACTGAGCAGCAGGACACTTCTCCGGCCCACCGACCCCGAGCGCTCGCGCGCGTTCTACGGCGAGGCACTCGGCCTCGCCGTCTACCGCGAGTTCGGCACGGGCCCCGACCGCGGCACCGTCTACTTCCTGGGCGGCGGCCACCTGGAGGTCTCCGGGCGCTCGGAGACGCCGCCCGCACCCGGCCTCCAGTTGTGGCTGCAGGTGGCGGACGCGCGGGCGGCGCACGCGGAACTCGTGACCCGGGGCGTGGTGGTGGTGCGGGAGCCGCTGAAGGAGCCCTGGGGCCTCGTCGAGATGTGGATCGAGGACCCCGACGGCGTCAAGATCGTCATCGTCGAGGTGCCGGAGGACCACCCCATCCGGTACCGGCCCGGAATCTGACGGAGGACCGCCACCGCCCTCTTGTTCTCTCCGAACGGGCCTTGTTCTCCCCGAACCGGCCGTGTTTCTCAGACCGACCGGCCTTGTTCTCTATAGACCGGTCGGTCTAGAGTCTGCCGGGTGACCAAGACACGCGGAGAGACCCGCGCCCGCATCCTGCGCACGGCCGCCGATCTGTTCCAACGGCAGGGCTATGGCGCCACAGGGCTCAATCAGGTGCTCGCGGAGAGCGGTGCCCCCAAGGGGTCGCTGTACTTCCACTTTCCGCAGGGCAAGGAACAGCTGGCCGCCGAGGCCGTGGCACTGGCCGGGGACGAGATGGGCGCGCGCATGGCCTCTGTCGTGGGCTCCGCGGGCGGGGCGGAGGACGCCGTGCTCGGGGTCGGGGAGTTGCTCGCGCGCGGGCTGCGCGAGTCCGGTTTCCGGGACGGCTGCCCCGTAGCCACCGTCGCGCTGGAACAGGCCGGGGGCGAGGGACCCATCAGCGATGTCTGCCAGGTCACCTACGATGCCTGGCTCTCGGGGCTCGCGGAGGCGTTGCGCGGGTGGGGCGCCGCCGAGGACGAGGCCGCCGAGCTCGCCGAACTCGTGATGTCGTCGTTGCAGGGGGCTCTCCTTCTGGCGCAGGTGCGGCGTGACACCGCGGTCATCTCGTCGGTCGCCCGACGCGTCGCCTCGGTCGTCGCGCGCAGCCTGGAGAACACGAAGGGAACGGTGAGCGGCGCGTGAAGGTCCATCACCTCAACTGCGGTTCCATGCTGAAGATCGAAGCCACCTACGAGGGGCCGCCACCCCTGCACGCCGTGTGTCACTGCCTGTTGGTGGAGACCGACACTGAGGGGCTCGTGCTCGTCGAGAGCGGGCTCGGACGGGACGACGTGCGCAGGCCGCTCGAGTCCCTCGACCCCGAATGGGCCGAACTCGCCGCGCCTGAGCTGAACTTCGCCGAGACCGCGCTCTCACAGGTCGAACGGCTCGGGTATGCGGCGTCCGACGTACGGCATATCGCCCTCACGCATCTCGACGTCGATCACAGCGGCGGTCTTCCCGACTTTCCCGAGGCGCGTGTGCACCTCATGGCCGCCGAACTCGACGCGGCGCTCACCGAGGCACCGAGCCGTCGCTACCGGCCCGCGCACTGGGCACACGGCCCGCACTGGGAGACCTACGAGGAGCACGCCGGTGAGGAGTGGGCCGGCTTCTCCGGGGTCCGACAACTGACCGGACTCGGCGAGGAGTTCCTCATCGTGCCGCTCGGCGGGCACAGCGCCGGGCACGCCGCCGTCGCCGTGCGCGACCGCGGGCGGTGGCTGGTGCATGCCGGGGACGCGTACTTCTACCACCGCGAGATCGCCCCCGAGGCCCCGCACTCGCATCCGCTGATGGACATCATCCAGCTGGACGCCCAGGTGGACGCCGAGCTGCGGATCGCCAACCAGGCGCGGCTGCGGGAGGTGGCCACCCGGACGGAGGAGTTCACCGTCCTGAACGCGCACGATCCGTGGGACTATCTGCGGCTCGCCGGGGCAGGCGGCTGATTCGACGGTCCGGGGGTATTCGTCCGGCGGTCGCGGGGTACCCGGGGTTCCTCGCCCGGCGCACCCGACGTGCGCCGGGACGCCCCTCGTCGGAGGATTGACCGGACCCCTCGCCCAACCCTGGAGCGATCTCGTATGCAACGTCCCCGGATTCTGATCATCGGCGGTGGCTTCGCCGGTATGGAGTGCGCGCACAAGCTGGAGCGGACGCTCAAGGCGCAGGACGCCGAACTGCGGCTCATCAGCCCGCAGGACCACCAGCTGTATCTGCCCCTGCTCCCCCATGTCGCGTCGGGCGTGCTGACCCCGCAGTCGGTCGCCGTGCCGCTGCGCCGCATGCTGCGCCGTACGGCGATCGTGCCGGGCGGGGCCATCGGTGTGGACCCGAGCGCGAAGGCCGTGATCGTACGCAAGATCAACGGCGAGGAGGTCGTGGAGCGCTACGACTACCTCGTCCTGACCCCGGGCAGTGTGACCCGGCAGTTCGACATCCCCGGAGTCGACCAGCACGCCGTGGGCGTGAAGACGCTGGCCGAGGCCGCCTGGATCCGCGACCACGTGATCTCGCAGCTCGACCTGGCGTCGGCGAGCTCGGACCGGGCCGAGCGCGAGTCTCGGCTGCAGTTCGTGGTCGTCGGCGGCGGGTACGCCGGGACGGAGACGGCCGCGTACCTGCACCGTCTGACGAGCGCCGCGGCCGAGCGGTACCCGGGGCTCGACCCCGCGGAGATCAAGTGGCATCTGGTCGACGTGGCACCGAAGTTGATGCCCGAACTGGGTGACCGGCTCGGCGAGAAGGCCCTCGCCATCATGCGGCGGCGTGGCGTCGAGGTCTCGCTCGGGGTGACGGTGGACAAGGCCACCGAGGACACCGTCACCCTCACCGACGGGCGCGTGCTGCCCTGCCGGACGCTGATCTGGACCGCCGGTGTGGCGCCGAGCCCGCTCATCGCCACACTGGGCGCGGAGACCAACCGCGGCCGCCTCGTGGTCGACCCGGAGCTGACGGTCCCGGGCATGGACGGTGTGTTCGCGCTCGGCGACGCGGCGGCCGTCCCCGACCTCGCCAAGGGCGGCGACGCGATCTGCCCGCCGACCGCGCAGCACGCGATGCGCCAGGGGTGGGCGGCGGCGAAGAACGTCACCGCGGCGCTGCGGGGCACGTCCCTGGCCTCCTACCGGCACAAGGACATGGGCCTGGTCGTGGACCTCGGCGGCATCCAGGCCGTGTCGAAGCCGCTGGGTGTGCAGCTGACCGGGCTGCCCGCTCAGATCGTCGCGCGCGGCTACCACCTGGGGGCGCTGCGGACCGTCACCGCGCGCTTCCGTACGGCCGCGAACTGGGGGCTCAACGCGCTCGCGGGCGACGACTACGTGCGCACCGGGTTCCAGTCCCAACGGCCCGCCACGCTGAAGGACTTCGAGATGACGGACGTCTATCTCTCGCCGGAGGAGATCCACGCGCGGATGACATCGGAGGTGGCGGCACGCTCCATGGCCCCGGAGAAGCCGCTGTTCCCGTAGGACCATCGGCACCCTTCACGCGAAGTCCGGTGCTCGCGAGCTGCGAGCGCCGGACTTCGCGGGTCGTGCGGGCGGACGGCAGCTACCAGTGGTGGGGTAGGCGTCCGCTTCAGCGTGCCGGGGTCCTGGGCGGGACGGCGGAAAATCGATGACCCGGGGGCTCCGGAACGGCGCGGCCGCCGTCTGAAGGTCGATGCGGCCGCCCGATGGCCGGGAGACGCCCCGGAAACCGCCGTCTCGCCGTCTGGTTGATCACGGCGCGCGTCATGTCCGTACTACGCATCACCCGCCCGCCGCCACACGAAGGACTCCACCACCATGCGTATCGGCATCGACGTCGGTGGGACCAACACCGACGCCGCCCTTCTCGGGGACGACGACCGCGTGCTCGCGGCCGCCAAGTCACCGACCACTCCCGGCATCACCTCCGGTGTCACCGCGGCGATCCGGGGCCTCGAACCGCCGGTGGAATCCGTCACCTCCGTGATGATCGGCACCACGCACTTCCTCAACGCGCTCGTCGAGGGCGCCCGGCTCACACCGGTGGCCGCCGTACGCCTCGGCCTTCCCGCCACCGCCGCCCTGCCGCCCCTGGCGGACTGGCCGGCGCGACAGCGGGCCGCCGTCGGCGGGCACGGCTATCTGTGCCATGGCGGGAGGGAGTTCGACGGGCGGCCGCTGTCACCGCTCGACCCGGACGAGCTGCGGCAAACGGCCGCTGACATCGCCGCGCGCGGACTCACCTCGGTCGCCGTGTCGTCGGTCTTCTCGCCGGTCGCGGAGGCGGACGAGTGGCGCGCCGCCGAGATCCTGCGGGAGGAGCTCGGCGAGGCCGTGCACTTCTCGCTCTCGCACGATCTCGGCCGGGTCGGGCTGCTCGCGCGCGAGAACGCCACGATCATCAACGCATCGCTGCGGGATCTGGCCACCGTCATCGTCGAGTCGTTCGGCAAGGCGCTGGCCGAGATGTCGATCACGGCGCCGTTCTTCCTGTCGCAGAACGACGGGACGCTGATGGACGTCGACTTCGCGCGCGCGTACCCCGTCGCGACGTTCGCGTCCGGGCCCACCAACTCGATGCGGGGCGCGGCGCTCCTCTCCGGGATCGGGGACTGCGCGGTCGTCGACGTGGGCGGCACGACCGCCGACATCGGCGTCCTCAGCGGAGGCTATCCGCGGGAGGCCGGCGGCGAGGGCGAGGCCGCGGGGATCCGCACCAACTTCCGTATCCCTGACGTCCTTTCGCTCGGCATCGGCGGAGGGTCCCTGGTGTCGCGGGACGGCGAGACGGGACCGCGGTCGGTGGGCGGCCTGCTCACGCGGGAAGCGCTCGTCTTCGGCGGCAGGCGGCTGACGGCGACGGACCTCGCCGTGGCCGCGGGCCGCGCGGACATCGGGCACAGACCTCATGTCGCCCACCTGGAGCGTGAGTTCACCGGGCGCGCCCTGAACCGCGTCGACGAGCGGATCGCCGAGGGCGTGGACCGGATGCGGACCTCGGCGGCGGTGCTGCCGGTGGTCGTCGTGGGAGGCGGTTCCCTCCTCGTCCCGGAGGCGCTGCCCGGCTTCACCGATGTTCGCCGGCCGGACCACTTCGACGTGGCCAACGCGGTGGGCGCGGCGATCGCGCAGGTCGGCGGCGAGGTCGACCGGGTCTTCCGCGTGCCCGAAGGGCACCGGGACACGGTCCTTGCCGGGGCCCGCGAAGAGGCCGTCGGACGGGCACTGGACGCCGGGGCACGCGTCGGGAGCGTACGCGTCGTCGACATCGAGGAGGTGCCGCTCGCCTATCTGCCCGGCGGTGCCACGCGCATCCGCGTCAAGGCCGTGGGCGATCTGGACCTGGGGCGTCCGGGTGAGGCCGTCGCGCCCGGTGCCGGGGCGGTTTCCCGTGCGTGAGATCACCCTCGGCAACCTCGACGACATCGCGCGGGGCGCGGGCATCCTCGGCACGGGTGGCGGCGGCGACCCGTACATCGGCAAGCTGCTCGCCCGCGAGGCGATCCGCGCGCACGGCCCGGTGCGGGTCGTCCGCATCGACGAGGTCGAGGCCGACGCGACCGTCGTCCCCATCTCCGGCATGGGCGCGCCCACCGTCCTCCTGGAGCGGGTGCCCAGCGGGCGGGAGGACCTGGCCGCGCTGCGCGCCCTGGAAAGACACCTCGGGCAACGGGCCACGCACCTGACGCCGTTGGAGGTCGGCGGGGTCAACTCGATGCTGCCGATCGCGTGCGCCGCACGGGCCGGGCTGCCCCTGGTGGACGGGGACGCGATGGGGAGGGCGTTCCCCGAGGCGCAGATGGTGCTGCCCGGGCTCGCCGGGATCTCCAACTCGCCGATGGCGCTGGCCGACGACAAGGGCAACACCATCGTCGTCGAGGCCGTCGACAACCATGCCGCCGAGCGGATCGCCCGCGCGGTGTGCGTGGAGCTCGGCTGCCAGATCAGTTGCGCGGACACGGTGCTGCGCGGCGACCAGCTGGCCGACGGCCTGGTTCCCGCGACGCTGACGCTCGCCGGGCGGCTGGGTGCCGTGGTCCGCGAGGCGCGCGCCGCGCACGGTGATCCGGTGGCGGCGGCGCGGACGCTCCTTGACGGCATTCCCCTCCTGACGGGCAAGGTGGCCGACGTGGCCCGCCGTACGGAGGGCGGCTTCGCGCGCGGTCACGCCCGCGTCGAGGGGACGCGCGGTGACACGGGCCGGGTGCTCGAACTCGGTTTCCAGAACGAGCACTTGATGGCCACGCGTGACGGGGTGACCGTGGCGACCACGCCCGACCTGATCTGTGTCCTGGACAGCGAGACCGGCGATCCGGTGACCACCGAGGCCCTGCGGTACGGCCGGCGGGTCAGCGTCTTCGCCGCCCGCTGCGATCCGCGCTGGATCACTCCGGGCGGCCTCGCGCTGACCGGCCCGCGCTGTTTCGGGTACGAGGCGGACTACCTGCCCTTCGGTTCGGCGACCGTCTGACCGTCCGGCCGGCTCCTGACCGTGCGGACGACTCCTGACCGTCCGGCGGCCGGTAAGTACGGGCGCTGCTCATCGCCTCGCCTGAGTCGCGCTCTCGTCCGGTACCACCGGCTCGGCGGCGGAGATCCTGGCGGGTCCGGGGCCCGGCGCGAGCCAGACCACCGCGAGCAGCGCGACGAGATTGGCGCCGAGCGCGATGATGCCCCCGTTCACGCCGTGGTACGGGTCGTTGTCGGTGGCCCACAGCGCGGTCATCACCGCGAGCCCGGTGAGCATCCCCGCCACCGCGGCCCGCGCGGTCAACCGCCGCCAGAACAGGGCGAGGAGCACGACCGGCACGAGCTGCGCGAGACCCTCGTACGACAGTACGGAGAGCTCCACGAGGGTGTTCGGGTAGAAGAGGCTGCCTCCGAGGGCGATCAACCCCGCCACCACGCAGACCAGTTGGGAGAGCCGCTTGGCCCGCATGTCGTGCGCGTCGCCGGCCTTCCCGGTCACTCGGCGGCGCGCCCGCGGGTCGGCGCCGTTGCCGCCACCGAGGACGGTGCGGCCCCACAAGGTGCCGATGGACAGCATGAAGACACTCATCGGCACGATCGCCGAGAGCGCGCCCGCGACGCCGATGAGCGCGACGACGGGTGAGGGCAGCGAATCGGTGACGAGGCTGAAGAGGGCCAGGTCGGGGTTGCCCAGGGTCGGCATCACGAACAGGGCTGTCACGCCGACCACCATGGGGACGAACAGAAGCAGTTGGTACCAGGGCAGGAGCAGCGCGTTGCGGCGCAGCGCGTTCGGGCTCTTCGCGCTGAGGTAACCGGCGACGGTGGTCGGGAAGATGGTGATCGTCACGGCGTTGAGCACCACGGTGCTCAGGAACCACATGGCGTCGCGCCCGCCGGACTCGTGCCCGGGGAAGGTCAGCCACTCAGGCTTCTCGGTGACCATGCGCTGCATGAGGTCGCCGACCCCGCCGAGGTAGTGCATCGGGATGTACACGGCGAGGAACACGACGGCGACGATCACCAGCATGTCCTTGAGCGCGCTCACCCACGCCGAGCCGCGCAGGCCCGACACGAGGATGAACACCTCGGCCACGACGAAGGAGATGACGGCGGCGACCTTGAGGTCGACACTGCCGTACGTCATCGCGTTCACGACAACGCCCATGCCCTGAATCTGCACCTGGATGTAGGGGACGATGAAGACCGTCGCGACGACGGCGACGAGAATCCCCACCGGGCGTGAGCGGAAGCGGAATTCGGCGATGTCCGCGATGGAGATGAGGCCGTGCCGGCTCGCGTACGTCCACAGGGCGGGGCCCACGACGTACGCGACGGCGAAACCGACGGTCAGATAGGCGACCAGGTAGAGGATCGGCGCGCCGAACGAGTACGACCATCCCGCGGTGCCGAGGAACGAGAAGCTCGTGTACGTCTCGCCGGCCATCAGCAGCCAGATGAACAGGACGCCGAGGCCACGGCTGGACACGGACCACTCGGCGAGACCCTTGGACCGGCCGCGGGCGCTCCACACGCCGATCCCGATCGTGGCGACCATCGCGAGCCCGAAGATTGTGGTGGCGACGGCTGCGGAGCCGTTCATCGGCGGCCTCCTTCGATGTCGGTGCCCACGAAGTCGTCGGCGAGGTCGTCGGCCGGGAGGGGCTCGACCGCGCCCGTGCGGTACGCCGGATCGAGCCGGGCGGCGAGCCAGATGACCAGGGGGCTGATCACCGTGGCGGCGATGACCCAGGCCAGGAGGAAGGGGACGCCCAGGACGCGCGGCTCGATGCGGTTGGCGACGAAGGGGGCCGAACCGTAGAGGAGGACGGGGACGAGGAGCAGCCAGAGGGAGGGGCGGGCCACGCCGCGGAGGGTGGGGAGACCGTCGAGGGGGTCGGCCTGCGCCTCGTCCCGCGCTCTGGCTCGTGCGCTGTCCTGCCCGGCGTTGTGCGCGCCGTCGTCAGCTGTGGGGGGCATGGGGGAACTCCTTGTGGGGCGGCGGTACGAACAGCGCGGATCAGACGGAGGGGTCGTAGCGGCCGTCGACCGCGGTCCAGCCGCCGTCGACGCTCAGCACGGTGCCGGTGACGAAGGTGGACGCGTCCGACACGAGATAGGCGACGGCTCCGGCGAGTTCGTCGGCGCGGGCCCACCGCTTGAGCGCGGAGGCCTGGGCGTAGGCGTCGAACCATGCGGGGTCGGCGGCGATCTGGTCGGTGAGCGGCGTACGGACGACGCCGGGCGCGACAGCGTTGAACCGCACGCCCTGCGGCCCCCACTCCGCGGCCGCCGTCCGCAGCAATTGGATCAGCCCGGCCTTGGACGCGGCATACGGCCCCTGCCCGGGCTCCACCTGGAAGGCCCGCATCGAGGCGAACCCGACCACGCTCCCCCGGCCGCGCTCGGCCATGCCGGGGGCGACGGCCTGGACGAGCGTGAGGTAGGAGCGCAGGTTGAGCGCGATGACCCGGTCGAACTCGTCGAGGCTGTAGTCGGCGAGGCGCTTGCGCACGTTGACCCCGACGGTGACGACGAGGCCGTCCAGCGGCCCCCACGCGGCGACGGCGCTCCGGACGGCGTCGGGGTCGAGGACGTCCAGGGGGTGCGTGACGGCCGTACCGAGGCGCTGGTCCGCCGCATCGCCCGGCTGCACCGCGAGCGCCGCCGTCCGTTCCGCGCCCTCCGTGTCCCGGTCGGCGACGATGACGTGCGCGCCTTGGGCGACCAGTGCGCGGACGGCCTCGCGGCCGATGCCGCTCGCGCCGCCCACGACCGCGACGCGACGGCCGTCGAGCCGGAACAGGTTGCCGTAGTCCATGGGGGTGCTGCCTCTCTGGCCGTAGCGGGCGGCCGGGTTCGGGGGGCGGTGGCGTTGGTCATCTGCTGAGGGGTGGGCCAGAGCTGGGACCGGAACTCCCGAGGGGGTGGCGGCTCCTCTGGCCCACGGCCCGGCGGGCCAGGCCTAAGGCCTGATGACCGCCATCCGTGTCACCGTCAGCTCCTCGATCGCGAACCTGGGGCCCTCGCGGCCGATGCCCGAGTCCTTGACCCCGCCGTAGGGCGCGATGTCGCTGCGGTAGCCGGGGACTTCGTTCACCACCACGCCGCCCACCTCCAGGCGTTCCACGGCCTCCAGCGCTGCCCGCAGGCCGCTGGTGTAGACGGCGGCGTGCAGGCCGTAGCGGCTGGCGTTGACGAGGTCGTACGCGGTGTCCAGATCCGGCACCGTGCGCAGGCAGACGACCGGGCCGAAGATCTCCTCGTCCCAGGCGGGTTCGCCGTCGGGGACATCGGCGAGCAGCGTCGGGGCGATACACCGGCCGCCCGCGTCGCGGACTCCTCCGGCAACCAGCCGCGCACCCGCCGCCCGCGCGCGATCGACCCACTCCAGGACCCGTACCGTCGCCGACTCGTCGATGAGCGCCGACACCCGGGTCGCGGCATCCCGCGGGTCGCCGACCACCACGTCCGGCAGCCGCTCGGCGAGCCGCTTCTCGAACTCCTCGGCGACCGCGGCCACCACGATGACCCGCTGTACGGAGATGCAGGCCTGCCCCGAGGCGTAGAACCCGCCCCGCACGACCGCGTCGGCCGCCGCGTCGAGATCGGCGTCCGCCGCCACGACGAGCGCCGCGTTGGAGCCGAGTTCGAGGACCACCTTGCGGGGTGCCGCGTCCCGCGCGATGCGGTGGCCGACGGCCGCGGACCCGGTGAAGGAGACCGCGGCGACCTCCGGATGCGTGGTGAGCGTACGTCCGACCTCCGCGTCCCCCGTGACGAGTTGCACCGCCCCGGCGGGCGCGCCTGCCGCCACGAGCTGCTCCCGCACGAGATGGACGAGCCGCAGGGTGGCGAGCGGTGTCGCCGGGGCGGGCTTGACGATCACCGGGCAGCCCGCGGCGAGTGCCGGTGCGATCTTGTGCGAGGCGAGAAGCACGGGGTAGTTGAAGCCCGCGATGCCGACCACGACGCCGACGGGCCGCCGCGTCCAGTAGCCGAAGAGGCCCTCGCCGGAGGGCTGCAGGTCCAGCGGCACGGTCTCGCCGTGCAGATGGGCCACCTCGTCGGCGGCGGACTGCCACGTGGCCACCGCCCGCTGCGTCTCGACCCGGCAGTCGATCCGCGGCTTCCCCGTCTCCAGGATGAGGAGGTCCACCAGTTCCGGCACCGCTTCGGCCAGCGCCTCGGCCACCCCGGCGAGCACCTGCCGCCGCACCCCCGCGGGCAGCCCGGCGACCCTCACGCGTACGGCGGCGGCATGTTCGACGGCTCGTGCCGCGAGGTCCGCGTCGCCGATCGGTGCCGTGCCGATCTCACCGCCGTCGTACGGAAAGCGGACGGGGCCGCTGCCGGGCGCGGTCACCCAGCCGTCCCCGACGGGCAGCCCTTCGGGACAGGTCATCGCGCACCTCCGGTGCTGCTGTCGTTGGCGCTGTTCAGGAACGTGTGCGCGGCGGCGGCGTACACCCGCGTGTACTCGACGATCTCGTGCACCTCGACGAACTCGTCCTTCTGGTGGGCGATCCACTTCCCGCCGGGTCCGTAGACGACGGTGGGCAGGCCGGCGTCGCGGGTGAGGATGGTTCCGTCCGTGGTGCCGGGCACCGCCCCGAACGGCGGTGGGGCGCCGTGCACTTGGCGGTGTCCCTCGACGAGCGCGGTGACCACGGGGTGATCGTCCGGAACCTCGACGGCGGGCCGGTCGTCGACCACGGTCAACCCGACGCCCACACCCACGGTCCCGGCCGCCTCGGCTGCGAACTCCCGTATCCGCTCGATGAGTTCGGCATGGTCGGTGCCGGGGATCGTGCGTACGTCGATGCCTACGAGACCATGTGCGGGGATGACGTTGAGCTGGTCCGGGTCTCCGCCGTGCAGGACGGTCGGCGTGACCGTCACGCTCCCGGCGTGCGGGTGGGTGCCGTACCGCTGCTGGGCCCAGTCCTGCACGTGGGCGAGCGCCTCGACGATGCGCGCCCCGGCGACGATCGGGCTCTTGGCCTCCTGCGGCATGGCGCCGTGGGCCATGACCCCGTCGAGATCGAGCCGGAGCCGGATGCCGCCACGGGCCGAGGTGCACACCTCGTACCCCTCGGGCTCGCAGACGATGACCCCGTCCACCTCGCGCGCGAGCGGGGTGGCGGCGAACGCCTTCGCGCCGAGCATCAGCCCTTCCTCGTCGCACAGGACGCCGATGACGACCCGGCCCGGGAAGGGGCCGGCCAGTTGCAGGGCCCGCACCGCGTAGATCATCGCCGCGACGCCGGACTTCATGTCGGCGGAGCCGCGCCCCCACAGTCTGCCGTCGCGGATCTCCGCCCCGTAGGGGTCCACGCTCCAGTCCCCCGGGTCCCCCTCCGTGACGACGTCGATGTGCCCCTCGAACATCAGGGTCGGCCCTTCGCCGCCTCCGCCCTCGATGACGGCGACGGTGTTGGGGCGTCCCGGCGCGACCTCCACCACGTCGTACGTCCAGCCGAACTCGGTGAAGAGCGCGGCGACGAGGTCGGCCGCGGGCTGCTCCACCACGGTGGCTCCGGCCGCGTTGACGGTACGCAGGCGGACCAGGTCCTGGGTGAAGGCGATGACGGCGTCGGAGTCGACGGGCGGGTCGGCGAGGGGCGCCCCTGGGCCGGAGTGACGTGCGCCGGAGTGAGTCGCGCCGGGAGAAGTGGCGCCGGGGCGACTTGAGCTGGTGCGACGTGAGCTCGTGTGCATGGAACCTCCAAGTCGGCCGACCACGAGGCCAGTCGACTGGTCAGACCAGTTGAGTTCCCGTACTCTGCCTCCACGTTCACGGCCGGGTCAACCACCAGATCTTGGTTTTCCCGCGCCGGCTCGCGTGTCAGCTACGTACGTACCGTGGAGGGGGCGGGCCGATGGCCGCCGACGACACCGACCTGTTCCGGCCGGTCACACCGGTCCGCGCCTATCAGCGGGTGGCCGAGCAGATCGAGGAGCGCATCCTCAGCGGCGATCTGCCGCCCGGGGCCCGGCTGCCCGCCGAGCGCGAGCTGGTCAACCGCTTCGGGGTGGGCCGCTCCACGGTGCGCGAGGCGCTGCGTGTCCTGCAGTCGGCGGGCCTGATCCGCTCCCGCCCCGGCGACCCGCTGGGCGCCGAGGTGCTCGGCGTCTCGCCCGACAACCTCAGCCAGGCCCTGGGACGCTTGACCCGCTCCAGCGTGGCCACGCTCGGTGAACTGGTGCAGTTCCGCATGGTGTTGGACGCGGAGAGCAATCGGCTGGCCGCCCGTCTGCACGACGAGGAGGATCTCGCCCGGATGCGCGAGCAGATCACCCGCATGGCAGCGCTCAGCCGCGGCGGCCCGGCCTCCCTGCGCGCGTTCAGCGAGGCGGACGCGCTCTTCCACCGGGCGATCGCCGAGGCGAGTGGCAACTCCCTCCTCGGCCTGTGCGCACGCGCCGTGCACGAGGCGGTGGTGGAGGTGATCGAGAAGAAGATCGCGGGGGTCGCGGACACCACGGCCTGGATGGAGCGCTCCATAGCCCATCACCGCGAGGTCCTGGCGGCGATCGCCTCGGGGGACGGACCGCTCGCCGCGCGCCTGGGCCGTACCGCCCTGCACGAGTACTACGCGGAGCATGTGGAGCCGGAGGCAAGGGAGTTGCTGGCGGCGTCGATCGAGGACCACTGAACTGACGCCCTCTGGGCACCCGGTGGGCCGGCGCCGCCCGTCACCCCCGGAACCCCGGCGAAAGTCCGAGCCGCCCCTCGAGCTGTGCGAGCAACTCCCCCAGCAGCGAGCTGAGTTGCGCCTGCCCGCCCGTGTCGATCCCGGCCAGGACAACGGTCTCGTAGGCGAGCTGATCGGGCAGGATCGAGTCGACCAGGTCGCGGCCCGCGTCGGTCAGGCCGACGTGCGAGACACGGCGGTCGCGGGTGTCGGCACGCCGGTCGACCAGGTCACGCTCCTGGAGCTGCTTGAGGCGCTTGGTGACGGCGGCCCCCGACGAGAAGGTCTCGCGGGCCAGTTCGCCCGGGGTCAGCTCGTGCCCGGTCCGGCGCAACGCACCGAGCAGGTCGAACTCGGGACGCGTCAGCCCCACACGGCGCAGGGGCGCGTCCTCGGCCTGCTGCAACAGAGCCGCACACCGATTGATCCGCCCGATGACCTCCATCGGCCCGGTATCAACATCGGGCCGCACAGCCTGCCACTGCCGCACGACGGCGGCGACGGTGTCGCGGGGGGCGTCGGAACCACCCGAAGCGGCGCCGCCCGTCACGGGCGTGGGACCACCCGAAGCGGCACCGGCCCTCGCCGAGGCGGAATCACCCGAAGCAGCGCCGCCCCTCGCGGAGGCATCATCGTTGCCCTCGCGCGCGTGGGGCTTCGGCTCACCCGTCGTGTCCCCTTTGCTCCCGTGCCTCATGTGCTCGTCCTCGGCCTCTCGTCTTGCCGGGCGCCTCATGCCCGTACGTGTTCGCCCTGCTTCGTGCCGCGCACCGTCGCCGCGAGCGTACGGTGTCCGGCCTGCTCGGCGATCATCACCCGCTCGTCCGGCAGGGCGCGCTGCCACCACTCGCCCGCCGCCGCGTCGTGCGCGGTGCGCAGGTCCACCAGTGCGGCGGTCAGGCCGCGCCGCGCGGGGCGCAGGGTGGCGGGGGTGGGGGCCGCCAAGGCCTGTTCGGCGCGCGTACGGGCCCGGTCCGTGGCGTCGATGGCCAGCTCTATGTGATCGGCGGCGCGGCGGTTGGTGACGACCATCGCCGCGACGATGCCGAGCAGCGCGCCGACGACCGTGTCCACGACCCGGTCCAGGATCAGCTCTCCGGGCTGCTGGAACCGGGCGAACTCGGTGACCAGCAGCGCCATCGGCGTGACGCACACACTGCCGAGCCAGTAGTTGCGGCCGATCAGCGCCTCGGCCCCGAAGGCGAGCGCCAGGCAGCAGACGATCAGCGCGGCGTGATTGAGGTGGGCCAGCGGGGCGATCGCGGCGAACGCGAGCACGCCGACGAGGTTGCCCACCACGCGCTGCACTCCCCTGTTCCAGGTCAGCGTGACATTGGCCTGGTACAGGGACGCCGCGGTGACCAGCGCCCAGTACGGCCGACCGACGCCCAGGGCCAGCGACGCGTATCCCGCGAGCGCGCAGCCGACCGCCGTGCGCAGCGCTATGGGCAGCAGCGGCGATCCGGGTCCGAGCCGCCGCCACAGCGGCTTGTGCGATCCACTCGCCGACCCGGCGGCCAACTCGGCCTCCACGCCGAGGAGTTCGTCGTCCTCTGCGGCCCGTACGCCGCCGGGGCGCGGCACGGCGCCCGTGCCGCGCAGACCCGCCGCCCAGGAGCGCAGCCGCTCGGGGTCCGCCGTCGACGGCGCCGCCAGGGCGTCCTCGGCCCGGATGACCAGGCGCTCAAGGGCGCGCCGCGCAGCCGTGCGTGCACCGCTGGCGAGCAGCGACTGCCAGGCAGCGTGGACGGCCGCTGCCGCCGCGGGGCGGGCGCGCTCGCGGCCGGGGCCCGAGGCCTCGGCGTACGCGGCGGCCGCCCGCAGGGCCCGCGCGGTGGCCCGGCGCTCGGGACCGTGCGGCCGCACCACGGCGGGAGCCATGCCGACCAGCCAGGCCACGGCACCCGCGCCGAGGGTCAGTGCGAGGTGACCGGGGACCTGCCCGATGGACTGCGGCGCGAACAGCGTGGCGGAGCTGATGAACGTGAAGATGAGATGCCCGGGCGGGCCGATGCGGGTCGCGTCGCACAGCGTCTTCTGCGCGGCGGCGAGCAGCGCCCCGACCGCCACAAGGACCGCCGCCGACGTGGTGAGCGAGGCGGCGACCATGGCGATGCCGACACCGGCGAGCATGCCCATGACGACCCCGGCGAGGGCCCGGGCCCGCGCGGCGTACGGGAGGTTGTGGGTGTAGAGCGCGCAGAACGACCCGGCCATCGTGTACATGACGAGATCGAGACGGCCGATCGCGAGAAGCGTCAGATTCGGTATCGCGGTGGCGATGACCACGCTGGTCGCGGGCTTGAACCAGATGTCGGACGGCTTACCCGGACGCAGCACACCGGCGAGCGGCAGTCGACGCACGCGCGCAGGGGTGGAGGGACCGGGCGCCCCAGGGGCGGCGCTGGAGGGTGTCGACAGGATGGGAGAAGGCGGCGGCGTACTGCTCATACCTAGAACCTTAGCAAGTGTTTTACTAGGAAACGATCTGAGCCCCGCCCAGCGCCAGCCTCGTGCGTCGACGGATACGCCGGATACGACTCCCCCGCACCCGAGTACCATCGCCCGCTCCCCCTCCGCGCTCCCCGCGTACACCCATGCGCTCGCGTACGACCCGCCGTGCGAGGGCATCGACCCCAGGGACACCGTCGATCGGGGAGGTGTGCGGTGCACGGACCGGCGCAGGCCGGCTGGCTGCTCGTCGCGCTGTGCGCGGCGACCGGGTCCTACTGTCTGCTGCGGATGCGCAGCAGGTTCGAGGCGCAGCGCCGTACCGCCGGCAGCGAGGCGCTCATGGGGTTCGGGATGGCCCTGATGGCCCTTCCCGCGGCCGTACTCACCCCGCCGCGGTGGGCCTGGCTTGGCTACGCGGCCGTGTTCGGCGCGGCAGCGCTCCGCGCGCTCTGGGCGGCCCGCCAGAACCGGCACCACCTTCATCACCTGGTCGGCGCGTGCGCGATGGTCTACATGGCGGTGGCCATGGCCGCGACGCCCACCGCGCACGCGGGCCATGGCGGCGGGGGCGCCCCGGCCCTCACCGGGGCGCTGCTGCTCTACTTCGCCGGGTACGTGCTGTGGTCCGGCGCCCGCCTGCTCCCCGTGCCCACGCTCGCGGCGGCGGAAGGCGGGAGCGGAGGCGCCGGCGCCGTCATGGGATGGGGTGACCGCGCGGAACTGGCGATGGCGTGCCGCCTGTCCATGGGGATCGCCATGATCGCGATGCTGCTGACGCTGTAGGCCGCCGCGGCGCCTGCTGGGCGGGAGGCGGGTGCGGCGGGCCCGGCGGTCCTGGTGGGCGGTAAGGGGCGATACCCCGCGAACGGCCGTGGCATGCGTCACTTGAGGCGATAGGCCATACCCTCCGGCAGCGCCACCCTCATAGTCTTGACACATGTTGCTCCCCGTTGCGCTGTTGCTGCTGGGCGCCCTCACCGCCGTCGTCGCCCCGCGCCTGATCGCACGCGCCGAATGGCCGGAGCGCGAACCGGTGGTCGCGCTGTGGGCGTGGCAGTGCGTCGTGGCGGGTGTACTCATGTGCTGTGCCCTGTCGATGACCCTGAGTGCCGCCGCCGCGTGGCAGGCCGTGCGCGGCCACGTCTTCGCCCCCGCCCCGCACGACGTGGTCGACGCCTACGCGCTAGGGGCGGGCGGCTCCTGGGCTCCCGCGACGGCCGTGGCGCTGGCCCTCGGCGGCGTGTGGACCGCCGCGATGCTGACCCGCGAGATCGTCCGGGCCCGGGCACGGCGCCGCAAGGGGCGTACCGAACTCCGCCTGCGCGCGCCGCTGTTGCCCGGCGAGGAGCCCGGCGCCGACCGCCTGGTGGTCCTGGAGGGTGAGCGCCCCGACGCCTGGTGGCTGCCGGGTTCCGCTCCCCAACTGGTCATCACCACCGCCGCGTTGCGCCGCCTGAAGGGCCGTCAGCTGGATGCCGTGCTCGCCCATGAGCAAGGGCACGCGCAGGCACGGCACGACTGGCTCCTGCACTGTTCGGGCGCGCTGGCCACGGGGTTCCCGCAGGTGCCGGTCTTCGCCGCGTTCCGGGACGAGATGCACCGCCTCGTCGAACTGGCCGCCGACGACGTGGCCTCGCGGCGCTTCGGGCGCCTCACGATCGCCCTCGCGCTGGTCGAGCTCAACGAGGACCGGGGCGTGTTCGGCCCCTGCCCGACCCCGCAGGCTCACGTGCCGCAGCGGGTGCACCGGCTGCTGTCCGCGCGGCCACGGCTCACCGCGGGGCGGAGGCTGCGGCTGACGGCCGCCGCGGCGCTCGTGCCGGTGGTCCCGCTCCTGGTGACGTTCGTGCCGGGGCTGCGCGCGCTGGGGTGATGGTCTGCCGCCGGAAGCCGGGGAAGCCGGGGCGCACCCCGCGGGACGACACCCCGGGATGGCCTCCGGCACCGCCCGTCGGCGAGGATCTCTCCATGCACCCCGCCGCACCCCTCGACTCGCCGCCCGGTCCGCCCCGTCCCCGTAGGCCCCGCGCCCCGCTCGTCGCCGCGCTCCTGGGCGTCCTTTCGCTCCTGCTGATCATCCTGGTCGAGCTGGAGTGGGGTCCGCTCGGCACACTCGACGGCGACATCGCGCGCACCATGCACCGCTGGGCGGTCGCGCACGACGGCGTCACCCATGCCAGCCGCATCCTGACCGACTGGGTGTGGGACCCGTGGACGATGCGCCTGCTGATCACCGTGGCCGTTCTGTGGCTCTTCTTCCGCGGGGAACGCCGACCGGCCCTGTGGCTCGCGGTCACCTGCGCGGTGGGCACCCTGGTGCAGCAGGGCCTCAAGGCCGCGGTCGACAAGCCGCGCCCGAGGTGGCCGGACCCGGTGGACTCCGCGCACTTCGCGGCGTTCCCCTCGGGCCACGCCATGACCGCGACGGTCGTCTGCGGGCTGCTGCTGTGGCTGCTGCGCATGTACGGCGTCGGAGCGGCCGTGTGGCGCACGGCCGTCGTGATCGCCGCGGTCTCCGTCATCGGGGTCGGCGTGACCCGTGTCTGGAACGGCGTGCACTGGCCGTCGGACGTCGTCGGCGGCTGGCTGCTCGGCGCCCTGATGGTGACCGTCGCGATCGCCACGTACGCCCATCGCCCGGCCACCCGCACCCCCGAGGCCACCTAGCCCCCGCTCGCCACGCTCCCGCCAACCGGCTGGAATCCCCTCCGACCCCCCTGCCGCAAAGCGCACTTGACCACCCCTCCGCGCGTCCCGGAGGATCCCTGGCATGACGATCAAGGGTGCGCTCTTCGATTTCTCCGGGACCCTGTTCCGCATCGAGTCCACCGGGTCCTGGCTGCGGGCGGTGCTCCGGGAGGCCGGACTCCCGCTCCCCGCGGCCGAGTTCGAGCGGCTGGCGGAGGGGCTCGAGCGGGCCGGGGCCCTGCCGGGCGGGGCGCGGCCCGACCTCGTGCCCGAACGGCTGGCCGAGGTGTGGGCCCAGCGCGACCGCAGCGCCGCACAGCACCGCGCCGCGTTCACCGGCATGTCGCGCGAGGTCACCCTGCCCGATCCACTCCTGCACGACGCCCTGTACGACCGCCATATGCGGCCGGAGGCCTGGCGCCCCTACGCCGACGCCGCCGAGGTGCTCACCGGACTCCGCGAGCGGGGCGTCCGCGTCGCGGTGGTCAGCAACATCGGGTGGGACCTGCGCCCCGTGTTCCGCGCCCACGGCCTCGACCCGTACATCGACGCGTACACGCTCTCCTACGAGCACGAGATCCAGAAGCCCGACCCACGCCTCTTCGCGCGCGCCTGCGAAACGCTCGGCGTCGATCCCGCGGACGCGCTGATGGTCGGGGACGACCGGCACGCGGACGCCGGGGCCACCGCACTGGGCTGTGCCGTGCACTTCGTGGACCATCTGCCCGTGGACCGGCGGCCGGACGGATTGCGCCCCGTCCTCGGCCTCGTCGACGGGGGCTGAGATGCGCGGGCCTCGAAGGCCTCGCAGTGGCCGCTGGTCAGGGTGCGGGGTGCCTCAGGACCTCACGACTGGTAGCCCTCGACCACGGCCGCGGGGCGGACCCGCGCCTCGTCCGGGTCCTCGCCGAACTCCGCCTTCGCGCGCCGCCGGCGCAGCAGGTCCCAGCACTGGTCGAGTTCACGCTCGAGCGCACCGAGCCTCGCGCGCTCCGTCGCCTCGTCGATCGCGCCCGCCGCGAGGGATTCCCGCAGCGTCCGCTCGTCGTCGACCATCGACGAGATCCGGGACAGAATCTGCTCTTGATCCATCTCAGTACGCCTCCTCGGCCCCCCGGCCCACTGTAAGGAGGGTTCGGCCGATCGGCACCTGTGAGCAGGCAACACTCCCCCGCGGTGTTGCCTGCCCCAGGTCGCGCCGGACCAGTAAACGACCACTGAGGGTCTTGGTCCGCGACACGCTGAGTATACTGGCTCTCAGCCAGTCAACGCAGGAGTTACAGGATGTCCCCGCGTAGCGCATCGGTCAATGAAGAGTTGCGAAGGCGTTCCAGGGAACGGCTCCTGCAGGCCACGGTCGACCTGGTGAGCGAGCGCGGGTACGAGGCGACGACACTCGGCGACATCGCGGACCGTGCGGGCTCGGCCCGCGGCCTGGTGTCGTACTACTTCCCCGGGAAGCGCCAACTCCTGCAGTCGGCCGTGCACCGGCTGATGCACCGCACGCTCCAGGCCGCCCTCGAACGGGAGCCGCGACCGGCGGACGGCGACGAACTCCTGGCCCGCGCCATCGACGCGATCCTGGGCCTGGCCCGCGACCAGCCCCTCCTCATGCGCACGCACATGGCGGGGATCCTGCAGGCGGACGGTTTCGTGCGCTGCCCCGAGCAGCAGCACCTCGCCGAACTGCTCCGCGACACCGTCGTACGCCATGGCTCGCCCGACGTGGACACCGACTATCCGCTGCTGCGCGCGCTGCTGATGGGTGCGGTCTTCGCGGTGCTGCTTCCGGGGGCGCCGATGCCTCCGTCGGCGCTGCGGGCCGAGCTCTTCCAGCGGTACGGGCTCGCCTGGGAGCTCGGGGTCCCGCCGGGCGACGAACCGCCCGGCGGGACACATGCACGCGTCGCCGATCAGGCCGCTCAGGAGACACGGTCCCCTGGGCGGTCCACGCAGCGATTCACGCGTCAGTCCGGTCAGTCGAAATAGTCCGGCTGGGTCTGGACGTTGAGCTCACGGACGCGGACCCGCTCGGCGGGGTCGGTCCGCTTGTCGTCGATCTTCAGGACGTCGAAGCCCTTGGCGATGTCGTTCGAGTAGACGTAACCGTTGTAGTAGTACGCCGACCACGAGCCGCCGGTCTGGAGCGTGTCCGCGCTGAGAGGACCGCGCTCGAAGTAGCCGATCTCCTTCGGCTTCGAGGAGTTCGTGAAGTCCCAGACGGAGACGCCGCCCTGGTACCACGCCTGGACCATCAGGTCCTTGCCCTTGACCGGGATGAGCGAGCCGTTGTGGGCCACGCAGTTCTCGGTCGCGGCCTGGTGGCGCGGGATCTTGTAGTAGCTCTTGAAGACCAGCTTGCGCTTGTCGCCCTTGCCTGTGACGTCGTAGATGCCGTTGGCGCCGCGCTCCGGTCCGGTGGCCTCGTCACAGGTGGCGGCGCCGCCGCCGCCCAGCTCGTCGGTGAAGACGACCTTGTTGGCCTTCTGGTTGAAGGTCGCCGAGTGCCAGAACGCGAAGTTCTTGTTGTCCTGCACCTGGTCGATGACCTTGGGCTTCTCGGGGTTCTTGATGGAGAAGAGGATGCCGTCGCCCATGCAGGCGCCGGCGGCCAGGTCCTTGGAGGGCAGCACGGTGATGTCGTGGCAGCCGGTGGTCTTGGAGACGCCGGGGTTGGTGGGACCGCCCGGGTTGCCGCCGCCGTCGGGGCCCTCACCCGGGAAGAGAACGGGGAAGTCGACGACCGCCGCCTTCTGCGGAGCCTTGCGGGGCACCTTGATGACGGAGATGCCGTCGTGCGGCGGCTTGCAGTCCGGGAACGTCGCGCTCGGGGAGTACGAGGAGACGTACACGTAGACGTCGCGCTTCTCCGGCACCAGCGTGTGCGTGTGCGAGCCGCAGGCGGTCTCGACGGCGGAGACGTACCTCGGGTTGGTCTTGTCGCTGATGTCGAAGACCTTCATGCCCTCCCACGAGGACTTCTCGGTCGCGGGCTGCGTGGTGCTACTGCAGGAGTTGTCGCTGCGCGAGGAGTCGGTGGAGAGGAAGAGCAGGTTCCCGGAGACGGAGATGTCGTTCTGGGAACCGGGGCACAGGACTTGAGAGACGGTCCGCGGCTTCTTGGGGTTGCTGATGTCGAAGATGCGGAAGCCGTCGTAATTGCCGGCGAAGGCGTACTTTCCCTGGAACGCGAGGTCGGAGTTGGTGCCCGGCAGCGCGTCCTTGGGGATATTGGCCAGGTGCTTGATGTTGCTGGAGTGCACGATCTCGTCGGGCGCGGGTATCTCACCGCTCCTGATGGCCGCCTTCGCGTCGGCGGCATCACTCTTCGACACACTCTTGGGCGCGGCCGGCGAGTCGCCCGGGTCGGGCGTCGCTCCGGCGGGCGCCGCACTGAACAGCGCGGCTATCAGACCGAGCGCGGCCGCGCCGACGCCGAAGCGTCTGCGCCGTGTTCGGGGGTTGTTCAACAGGGTCACTGCGTCCTCCCTAGTCGCCGTTCGTAGTTGAACGGTTCACGGACACCCGCAGTATCGTGCTCAGCATGCACAGATCAACAGATGGCAACGCATCTGTAATGAAAGTTTTTGATCAACCCCGCACTTAAGCGTGCTAGGACGGTCCTCAACTCCCCCGCGCGCCACAGGAGGCAGCCGTGCACCACCGTCGTACGCCCGCCGTCGCCGTGTTCCTCACGGCCGCCGTTCTCGCGCTCGGCGCATGCGATTCGGGAGGTTCCGACTCCGGTTCGGAACCGGAGAAGAAGGCGGCACCCGGCCCCTCCGTCATCGCTCCCGGCAAGCCGGGCGAGACGGCGGCGACGATGTCCGCCGAGGACGCGGCCAAGAAGAGAACCGACGACGACACCCCCAACTCGGCGGACTTCACCTACACCCAGATGATGATCACGCACCACGGTCAGGCCCTGAAGATGGCCGAACTCGCCCCGAAACGTGCCGACTCAGCGAAGGTCAAACGCCTCGCCGACCGCATCTCGGCCGCGCAGCGCCCCGAAATAGGCGCCATGAAGGGCTGGTTGAAGACCCACGGGGGCGCGAAGAAGCATGCCGGTCACGACCACGGCACGATGCCGGGCATGGCCACCGAGGGGCAGCTGAAGCAGTTGCGCGCGGCGAAGGGCAAGGCGTTCGACGAGCTCTTCCTGAAACTGATGATCACGCACCACAACGGCGCGGTCACGATGGCCACGGAGGTGCTCTCCGACGGCAACAACATTCTGGTCGAGGAGATGGCCAACGACGTGATCGCGCAGCAGACGACGGAGATCTCCAGGATGCGCGAGATGTGAGGCAGCCAGGTGTGCGGGCGTCCCGTGCCACAGACGCGGGGCGTCAGCCGCCGGTCCGGGCGACGGCGTCCCGGTCGTCGCGCGGCTCGTGGTCGCGCCGCGGCAGCAGCAGCGGAGTGGCGAGGATGAGGACCCCGGCGATCCCGACCGCGGTACGCGGCCCTGTGACGCCGGCCAGCAGACCCCACAGGCCGGTCATGGCCGCGATGGAGAGCTTGCTGGTGACCGACCACGCGGACAGGGTGCGTGCCACCCGGTCCGCCGGGGTGTGGTCGAGGCGGTAGGTGGCGAACACCGGGTTGAACACGCCCGAGCACAGGATCAGGCCGAACTCGACGACGATGACGAGTACGAGCCCGGCGACACCGGGGCCGATGAAGGCGAGGCCGATGAGCCAGCACGCCCGCAGCGTCCCCGCGGTGCGCAGCACCCGGTGCCGCCCGAACCGCTCGACGAGCCGCCCCGCGAGCCGTGAGCCGATCAGGCCGCCGACGCAGGGCGCGGCGAAGGCGAGACCGTACTGCCAGGGCGCGAAGCCGAGATCGCCGACCATCAGGACGATCAGGAGGGGCGATGTCGCCATGATCAGGCCGTTGTTGAGCACCGTGTTGAAGAACAGCGGGCGCAGCACGGGGCTCGCCAGGATGTGACGCCACCCGTCGAGCAGGTCGCCCGCCCGGAAGCCCGGCGCCCGCCCGGTGCGCACGGGGTGCGGCTCCTTGCCGCCGATCGCGCGGACCCCGAGGGCCGACAGCAGATAGCTGACCGCGTCCGCCACCACCGTCATCACCGGGCCGAAGAGACCGATCGCGGCTCCGCCGAGCGGCGGCCCGAGCATCAGGGCGGTCCAGCTCGTGGACTCCAGGCGCCCGTTCGCGACGAGCAGTTGTTCCGGCGGTACGAGCGCCTTGAGGCAGGCGCCGCTCGCCGCACCGAAGGCGATGTCGGCCGCGCCCACGACGACCGCCACGAGCAGGAGCTGGCCGAAGCCGAGCAGGCCGAGCGCGTACGCGGCGGGCACGCTGAGCAGTGCCGCGCACCGGACCAGGTCCATCGCGACCATCACCGCCCGCTTGCGGCGGAACTCCACCCACGGCCCGAGCGGCACCGCCACCACCGCGCCCACCGCGAACCCCGCCGCCGCGAGGACGGACACCTCCGTCGGGCCGGCGTCCAGGGCCAGGATCGCGATCAGGGGGAACGCGTCGAACGCGAGCCGGGTCCCGAACGTGCTGACCGTGTAGGCCGCCCACAGCCATCCGAACTGCCGCCCGAGGGATCGCCTGGCCTCCATGCCCGGTGCCCCCCTCGCCTCGCGCTCGAACTAGCCCTCACTGACCTGCGGCATCCAAACCGGCGACAGGTCCGCAGGTCAAACAACCGCGGAGCGCGAGCAGCCACAACCCATGGTTGTACTTCTAGGATGGCGTGCGTGGATCTTCTCGCCGTGCGCACCTTCGTCGCCGTCGCCGACGCGGGGCAGTTCCAGGCCGCGGCCGCCGCGCTCGCGGTGACCCAGCAGGCAGTCTCCAAGCGCGTCGCCTCGCTGGAGAAGGACCTCGGGGTTCGGCTGTTCACCCGGACCGCGCGCGGTGCCCGGCTCACCGTCGACGGGCAGGGCTTCCTGCCCCACGCCCGCGATCTCCTGCGGGCCGAGGAGCGGGCGGCGGCGTCGGTGCGGCCCGGCCGCCGGCCTCTGCGCGTCGACGTGATCGGGCGGCGGCTCGCGCCCGCGGGGCTCCTGAGCGGCTTCCGCCGGGCGCATCCCGGCACCGAGCTCGACGTGGTGACGCTGTTCGACGCCGACGCGGCCCTGTCCGCCGTCCGGGCGGGCACGATCGACGCGTCCTTCCGCGCCCTCACCGTGCCCGCGCGGCACCTGCCCGACGGCGTCGAGGCCACCCGTGTGTACGACGAACCCGTACAGCTCCTCACCGGACCGGCGCACGCCTTCGCCGCCGCGCGCGCGATCACTCCCGCGCAGCTGGCCGGGCACAGCATCTGGATGCCCGGTCTCGTGGCCGGCACCGAGTGGGCCGCCTACTACGAGGCGCTGGCCGCCGCGTTCGGGCTCACCATCGAGGCGACCGGACCCGAATTCGGCACCGAGCCCCTCCTCGACACGATCGCGGACTCCCCGGCCCTGGCCACCCTGGTCGGCGAGCGGACCCGCCTCAACTGGCCCGCCGAGGACGACCTGCGGCGCATCGCGGTGCACGGCCCGACGCCGGTCTACCCGCACTCGCTGATCTGGCGCCGGGACAACCCGCATCCCGCGCTCACCGCCCTGCGGGACCACCTCGCGGCAGCGCGGTCGGCCCTCCGCGACGGCGAGACGTGGACGCCCGCCTGGGCGTGGTGAGGGGCCCGGTGGCCGGGGGGATGCGCGCCTAGCGGCGGTTGTGGCGTGCGGGCAGCGCGCCCGCGTCCCGGGCTGACGCGATGAGCTTGAGGGATCCGCGGCGGCTCCGGCCGGTCGCCCGCATCACCGCGAGGACGGGATCACGTCCCTCGGCCTGCGCCGCGCGGTACTCCTGAGCCGCCATCAGCCGCCCCTGTCGTCCGCGGGGCCAGGAGGGGCGGGCGCGCCGGACGGGTGGCCGGACCCGCGGGTGCGGGTCGAGGAGCGGCGTCGCCTCGGGAGAGGGCACGGCGGTGAGGTCGCCGTCCGGACATCCCGGCCGGGCGTGCAGGCCTTCCAGGGTGATCCGCCCTTCCGACACCACGGCCCGCGCGTCGATGGCGGCACCGTCACCGAAGGTCAGCCGTACGTGGAACGAGGGCGAGCCTGTCGTATCAGGTCGATAGTGATCAGAAACGCCAAGAAAGGGGCTCTCAAGCACAATCAAGAGGTAGCCGTGCGATCGCATTAGGTCACGAACGGCACGCAGGGCCCGCGCGGCGACCGGCCTTCGAGCGGGCTGCCCGGATCAACGCGCCTCTCACGGCGTCTCCCCCTTCGCGCATGGGGGTGCGATGCTGAGTTCATCCCGAGGCCGCCTCGCGGAAGGAGCACCGCCGTGCTGCAGGTCGCCGTCGTCGGATCGGGCCCGAGCGGGGTCTACACCGCGCAGTCCCTCGTCCAGCAGGACCTCGTGCCGGGGGTGCGCGTCGACGTCATCGACCGGCTCCCCTGCCCGTACGGCCTCGTCCGTTACGGTGTCGCACCCGACCACGAGAAGATCAAGTCCCTGCAGAACAACCTGCGCACGGTCCTCGAGGACGACCGCGTCCGCTTTCTCGGCGGCATCGAGATCGGGCCCGGCGGCTTCCCCACGGCGCGACTGCTCGACCTGTACCACGCGGTGGTCTACTGCGTGGGCGCGGCGGCGGACCGCAGGCTCGGCGTGCCGGGCGAGGACCTGCCGGGCAGCCACTCGGCCACGGAGTTCGTGTCCTGGTACAGCGCGCACCCGGACACGACGGCCGACGGATTCACCGCGGGCGTCGAGTCCGCCGTGGTCATCGGCGTCGGGAACGTCGCGGTGGACGTCGCCCGGATGCTGGCGCGCGGCGTGGACGAGCTGCGGCCCACCGACATGCCGCAGGCGGCGCTCGGGGTGCTGGCCGGGAGCCGGGTGCGCGAGGTCCACATGGTGGGGCGGCGCGGCCCTTCGCAGGCACGCTTCACCACCAAGGAGCTGCGCGAGCTTGGGTCGCTCCCGGACACCGAAGTCCTCGTGGATCCCGCGGAGTTGGCACTCGATCCGGCGTACTCCGATCCCTCCGGCCTGCCCGCGGTGGGCCGCCGCAACGTCGAGGTGATGCGCGGCTGGGCCGAGCGCCCGGCGCGGCACCTGCCGCGCAGCATCCGGCTCCGTTTCTTCCTGCGTCCGGTGGCCGTGACGGAGGCGGCGGGGCGCGTCGGCGGGGTGCGGTTCGAGCGGACGCTGCCGGACGGCCGCGGCGGGGTGACGGGCTGCGGGGAGTACGAGGACATCGCGGGGCAGTTGGTCCTGCGCTCGGTCGGCTATCGCGGGGTGCCCATCGACGGGCTGCCGTTCGACCCGGGGCTCGGCACGGTGCCGCACGCGGCGGGGCGGGTGCAGCGGGAGGGCGCCGCGTCCCCCGGCGAGTATGTGGCGGGATGGATCAAGCGGGGGCCGACGGGCGTGATCGGGACCAACCGCCCGTGCGCCAAGGAGACGGTCCTTTCCCTCCTGGAGGATGCCCCCGCCCTCGTACGGAAGGGAGTGCCCGAGGATCCGCTGCCCGCGCTGCGCGAGGCGGGGATGCACCCCGTCGAGTGGCAGGGCTGGCAGGCGATCGAGCGGGCGGAGGCAGCGCGGGGCGCCGCGCTCGGCCGCGGGTCGGTGAAGATCGCGGACTGGGCGGGGCTGCTGGGCGCCGCGCGCGGCGGTGAGCGGTGAGGGTGAGCTGTGGGCCGTGCGGGGCTTTGACCGCGGGCCGGTGGGGGCTGGTCGCGCCGTTCCTCGCGCTCCTTACGGGGCTGTCGTCCGCACGCCGGTGGGGCTGAGTGCCGCGGTTCGCCGCGCCCCTTACGGGGCGCTCGTGCGCTCCGCCTGGGCCGCTGCCGCTGTGAGGACGCTTTCAAGGAGCCCCGGGAACAACGCGTCCAGATCCTCGCGGCGCAGGCCGTTGAGCTTGGCCGTGCCGCGGTAGATCTGCTGGATCACGCCGCTCTCGCGCAGCACCCTGAAGTGGTGAGTGCTCGTGGACTTGGTCACGGGCAGGTCGATCTGTGAGCACGAAAGCCCGTCGAGGCCCGGCTCGCACCCGGCGAGCTGCCGCACGACGCGCAGGCGCATCGGGTCCGACAGCGCGTGGAGCACACCCTCGAGCCGGATCTCCGTGCGCGTCGGATGGTCGAGCGCACGGCTGCTGATGGGTGCGGCGGTCGTCATGACGGCTCCACTTCGTCGGGGCTTCACGTCTGGCTTCACGTCTTCTCGAAGGCCTCCATAGTACGAGAGCCATCGTAGTTTGACATCTGCCGTACTACGAGGTCTATCGTACGAGCCGTACCGAAGTCCATGACGAATGGAGTCCGCCGTGAGCGCGCTGTTCGAGCCCTACACCCTGCGATCGCTGACCATCCCCAACCGTGTGTGGATGGCGCCGATGTGCCAGTACTCGGCTGACGTGTTCGGTCCGAACGCGGGTGTGGCGGGCGACTGGCACTTCGCTCACTACGGGGCACGCGCCACCGGCGGCACCGGCCTGATCCTCGTCGAGGCGACCGCCGTGAGTCCCGAGGGCCGCATCAGCCCCGCGGACCTCGGCATATGGAACGACACGCAGGTCGAGGCGCTGCGCCGCATCACCGGCTTCCTGAAGACCCAGGGCACCACCCCGGGCATCCAGCTCGCCCACGCGGGCCGCAAGGCGTCCACCGACCGTCCCTGGAAGGGCGGCGGACCCGTCGGCCAGGACGAGCACGGCTGGCAGCCGGTGGCGCCCAGCGCGCTCCCCTTCGACGAGGGCCACCACCTGCCGCACGAACTCACCACGGAGGAGATCCGCGACGTCGTCGGCCAGTTCGCCGACGCGGCACGGCGCGCGCTGGACGCCGGCTTCCAGGTGGTCGAGATCCACGGCGCCCACGGCTACCTCATCGGCGAGTTCCTCTCGCCGTTCAGCAACCACCGCACCGACGAGTACGGCGGCTCCTTCGAGAACCGCTCCCGGCTCGCCCTGGAGGTCGTCGACGCCGTCCGCGCCGTATGGCCCGAGGAGCTGCCCCTGTTCTTCCGGATCTCCGCGACCGACTGGCTGACGGAGAACCCCGAGGACGAGCGGGACGGCTGGACGGCCGACGACACGGTCCGGCTCGCGAAGGAACTGCACGCCCACGGCGTGGATCTCCTGGACGTCTCCACGGGTGGCAATGCCCCGAGGGCGCGCATCCAGGCGGGCCCCGGCTACCAGGTCCCGTTCGCGGCACGCGTGAAGGCGGAGACCCCGCTTCCCGTGGCGGCCGTCGGCCTGATCACCGACCCTGAGCAGGCCGAGAAGATCCTCGCCAACGGTGAGGCGGACGCCGTGCTGCTGGGCCGTGAGCTCCTGCGCAACCCCTCCTGGGCCCGCCACGCAGCGAACGACCTGGGCGGCGACGTCGCCACGCCCCAGCAGTACCACCGCATGGTGTGAGCCCTGGCGCGCGGAGCCGCTTCCCGCCCCGGGAGCCTTGGCCAAGGGTGGGGACTGGGGTCATCCCTAGGTGACACCCCGAAGCGGCGGCCGGTCCGGGGTTCGTACCGTGGCGCTGTCGCGATGTGTCACGGTTCGGGGCCTGTAACGGCCCTCGGGAGGACGTTGTGCGCTACGTCATCGAGGTGTTCCGCTCCCCCGGGGGCGTGCACGGCAATGTGGTGGGCGAGAGCTGCGAGGAAGGGGACACGGGCCCCCGCACGCAGTTCCACGGCTGGCTCGAACTGCTCTCGCTGCTCGAACCACCTCCGGACGCCGCGTCCGCGGAGTCCGGAGAGTGCGCCTGCGCGGCGGGTGACGACTCCTGTGACTCCTGATACCGGCTCGCGTGAACCGGCTCTTCGGGAGTGGCGAATCGGCTTGTACCGGGAGCGGTTCCGGCATCATCGTGGACGTTCAGGGCCACGCACCCGGCACGGTACGCCGGCACAGTCCAGGCGTCCGTACCGGGTGCCGACATATGGGGGCGGTGATGACGTCCGGCGACACACTGAGCGGCCATGTCCCCTCACCGGCACCCCATGAGGCGTTCTCCGGCCGTACACGCGAACTGGCGGCGCTCCAGGAGGAGTTCCGCCAGGCACGCGAGGGCGCGCCGCGTCTCGTCCTGATCGACGGACCCGGCGGCATCGGCAAGTCCGCGCTGGTGCGCAGGTTTCTGGACACGGCGGGCGACGCCGGTGTGCTCCAGGCCAGCGGCGAGGAGAACGAGAGCGCGCTGCCCTGCGGGGTACTCGCCCAGTTCGTCGGGCAGAGTCCCATCCCGCTGCCGGACAGCCTGGGTTCGCTGGTCCGCACGCCCGGCTCGGCGCCCGGCAACCTGCCGCCGCTCGCCGCCGGCTTCGGACTGCTCGACCTGCTGAGCGAACTGCAGGACAAGGGCCCTGTCATCATGGTGCTCGACGACGCCCACTGGGCCGACTCCGCGTCACTGAACGCGCTGACGTTCGCGCTGCGGCGGCTGCGCGTCGACAAGGTCCTCGCGATCGTGACGGCGCGGGACCCGCAGGCCCCTCAACTGCCCGACGGGATACGCCGGCTGCTGGCCGACGTCCGCACCCGGCGCATTCCCCTGCACGGCCTCAGCCCGGACGAACTGGGCTCCCTCAGCGCGCAGATGGGCAGCAACCGGTTGCCGCATTCCGCGTCCGTACGCCTGCGGGACCACACGCACGGCAACCCGCTGCACGCCCGCGCCCTCCTGGACCAGGTGCCCGCGCACGTCCTGCGGGACGTGACCACACCGCTGCCCGCGCCGCGTTCGTACGCCATGCTGGTGCTCGCCAGCCTCGCCGAGTGCGGGCCCCAGGCGCTGCGGCTCGTCCAGGCCGTCAGCGTGCTCGGGCTCTCCTGCCCGCTGAGCGTGGCCGCCTCCCTGGCCCGTGTCACCGCGCCTCTGCCGGCGCTCGAACGAGCCGTCAAGGCGGGGTTGTTGAGGGAGACTCACCCGGGCGCCGCTCCCGAGATCGCCTTCCCGCACCCCCTCGTCCATGCCGCGGTCTACCAGGACATCGGCCCCGCCCATCGCGCCGATCTGCACACGCGGGCCGCCGCCCTGGTCGACGACGACTACGCGAGCCTGCGCCACCGGGTGCTCGCCGCCACGGGCCCGGACGAGCACCTGGCCGCCGCCCTCGCCGCCTGCGCGCGGCGCGAGGCGGCCACCGGCCGCTGGGCGGTGGCCGGCACCCACCTGCGGCACGCCTCACGGGTGGCGACGACCGACCTGGAGCGCGACCGGCTCGCCGTCGAGGCGGTCGAGGCGCTGCTGCTCGACGGCCGCGTCCACGAGTCCGCCGAGCTGGCGGCGGGACTGCCGCCCGGCGCGGACCCGGCGCTGCGCGGTTACGTACGCGGATATGTGGCACGTGTCCAGGGCCGCATGGAGCAGGCCCAGACCCTGCTCGTCGACGCCTGGAACCAGTGCGACCACGAGAGCGACCCCTCGCTGGCGGCGCGCGCGGCGGAGCAGTTGAGCTACGCCGCCGTGATGCGCGGGCGCTCCTCCGACGCCGCACAGTGGGCCGAGCGTGCCCAGCGGCTCTCCACCCTCCAGGGGCCGAGCCGGATGCTGCGCTTCAACCATCTCCTCGCGCTGGGGCTCAGCGGGTTCGCCAAGAAGGGCATCGAACTTGCCGGTGACCTTCCCGATCCGCTTCTCGTGCCGCCCTCGAACATCGATCTGCTGCTTGCCCGCGGCCAGTTGCGGCTCTGGTCGGACGACCTGCTCGGCGCCCGGGCCGACCTGCTCGGTGCGGTCGCCAACTGCCGCAAGGGAACAGTGCCGTTGCGGCTGCTCTCGGCCTCCGCGCTCGCGCAGACCCTGCACCGGCTCGGCGACTGGGACGAGGCGCTCATCCACGCCGAGGCGTCCGCCTCGATCGCCGACGACAGCGAGCAGTCGTGGCTGAAGCCCGTCACCCACGCCATCGCCAGCTGGATCCTCTCGGCACGCGGCTCATGGGACCGCGCCTCGGCACACCTGCGGCTCGCCCTGGACGCGCCGGGCTGCGACGAGAGCGCCCTCGCCTACGCGTACGCGGCATCGGCGCACGGGGCCTTCGCAGAGGCCCGCGCGGAGCCGGAGCGGGTGGTCGAAGCGCTGCGGCCGCTCCTTGAGTTCGCCTCGCACGACGGGGTGAACGAACCGGGAGTGGTGGCCTGGCGTGAGCTCCTCGTCGACGCTCTGATCCAGCTCGGCGACCTCGACGAGGCGCAGGCGGTCCTGCTGCCCTACGAGGAGCGGGCGCAGGCACGCGGGCAGCACGGGGCGCTGTCCGCCGCGGCCCGGGTGCGCGGCAATCTGCACGCGGCGCGCCGGGAGACGGACCGCGCCCAGGCGGCATTCCTGCGCGCGCACGACCAGGCGGCGCAGATCCCCTCCCCGTTCGGCCGCGCCCGCGTCCAGCTCGACCACGGGGCGTTCTTGCGCAGGGTCGGCCGCCGCTCGGTCGCCGTGGCCCAGCTCCAGGCGGCGTACACGACGCTGAAAGAACTGGAGGCATCGCCCTATCTGGCGCGCTGCGAACGGGAGTTGGACGCCTGCGGGCGGGCGGCGCCCCCGCGGCCCGCACACGATCCGGCGGCCGCCGACTCCGCCGCCGATGGCCTCACCCCGCAGGAGCTGGCCGTCGCGCGCCTCGCGTCGCAGGGCTTCACCAACCGGCAGATCGCCACCGCGCTCGCACTGAGCGTCAAGACCATCGAGTACCACCTGGGCCACACCTATACGAAGCTCGGGATCACCTCGCGTATCGGGCTCGTACAGCACTTCGCCCCCCAGGCCCGGCGCACGTCGTCCTAGACACGGCAGACATGGCGGCCTCCCCTGGCCGGAGCCCCGGCACACCGGGGTTATCCCTGGGCGGTTCCCTGAGGCACCCCTGCCCCTGTCCGGCGTAGTTTCTTGGCTGGTCAGGGGATGGGATGCACGACTGGGGGAGCGCAGATGGCTGTCACGGAATGTCCGGCGGTACGCGGCGACGCACCACCGGCCCTGCGGCTGCGGCTGCTGGGGGGATTTCATCTCAGCCGCGGCGACGGCGACGGCGACGGACAGGTCGACGTGCCGGCCAGCGGACAGCAGTTGCTCGCCCTCCTCGGGCTGCGGGGTCCCGCGACACGCTCGGTGCTCGCGGGCACCCTGTGGCCCGACGTCACCGAGGACCGGGCGCGGGCATGCCTGCGCACCGCCATCTGGCGCCTGAACGCGGCGGGTTCAGCCGTCTGCGGCCCCCGGCCCGGGGTGCTCGCACTCAGCCGGCGGGTCCGGATGGACATCGAGGACTTCACCGCCACGGCTCACCACATACTCGCGGCCCCGGCCGAGGGAACCGGGGTCGCGTGCTCCGCGCTGATGGACAGGGGCGAACTGCTGCCCGGCTGGCACCAGGACTGGGTGGTGTTCGAGCGCGAGCGGCTGCATCAGATGCGGCTGCACGCGCTGGAGGCCCTTTCCGCGCGGCTCGTCGCGCACGAGCAGTACGCCCCCGCCCTGGAGGCCGCGCTGGAGAGCACCCGGGTCGATCCGCTGCGCGAGAGCGCGCACCGTGCGGTCGTGACGGTGCACATCGCCGAGAACAACCTCGTGGAGGCGGTGCGTCACTTCAAGGCGTTCCGCGGGCTGCTCCGCGCGGAGCTCGGCGTCGAACCCTCGGAGCAGTTCCGCACGATGGTGCGCCACGCGCTGACCTGACGGATACGAGGGGAAGGCGAGGGGCGCCATGAGGACCGGGACCGCGGCGGGGGTTCCACAAGAACGGGTGACGTGCCACCACGTCACCGCCGGCCCGGCTGTCCGTGCGCGTTCGGGGGTGCACGGGCCGCGGGCCGGCCAACCCGCCCCTGCCGGTCGCGTTGGGGGACGCGGCCGGCAGGCCACCGACGTTCCGCCACGCACGGTCACGGGGGTGCCGAGCGCGGCCTGGGACGCCGGTAGCGGTGACGGCTCCGGCCGGCGATGCCTCCCGGGGCCGTCACCGTTCTCCGTTCACTCCCCCTGCGGGCGCCTGAGCTTCTCGATGGCCTGGTCGACCGCCCTGTGCGGCAGCCCGGTCCTGCGTGACAGGTCCTGCGGCTCCATGCTGCGCAGTACGTCGTCGACGCTTCTGTCCTCGACGCTCGCGATCTCGCACACGTAGCGCCGGACCCGGTCGACCGGGTCGACGGCCCGGGAGCGCCTCGCCGCGCGGGTGTTCGCCGCCTCCGGTGGGACGAGGCCGCCGCGCGCCGCGATGTCCGGCCGGGGCTCCTGCTCCAGCCAGGTCGTCCAGACCCCGCGCCCGACCAGGTGACCCGCCGCGCTCTCGGCCGGCGAACCGTCCTGGAGGATCCCCGGGTCCGCCGAGTCCGCCCGGACCAGCAGCCGGCAGGAGGCCGCGAGCATGGGCGGTGAAGCGACCGGCGGCACCGGCTCGTCGAGCAGCGTGCACAGCGCGGCGATGTCCGGCTGGACGGGGGCGTACGTGACGAGCCGGTCCAGGATGCTGCCGATCCGCCCCAGGTCGGGGTTCGGGTGCAGCAGCAGGGCATGGGCCCCGATGATGCCGAGGAAGGGGTTGACGTTCCGCGCGTCGAGCAGGCCGTGCAGTTGCCGCGTCGACACGAGGTCGATCCCCTGCCGCAGCCCCGACAGTGCGGCCTCCATGGCGAGGTCCAGGGTGCGGTCGGCCGGCTGCCAGCCCACTCCGCGGGGCACCAGCTGGATCGAGGCGTACTGCGGTTGCGGGCCCTGCGGGCCGTTGCTCACGAACACCAGGGTCGTCCACCCGTCGAGCACGTGCAGCGCCTGCGCGAGGGACAAGCCATCCGCGGGCTGCCTGCGCGTCCTCAACCGGTAGCCACCGGGCGGCAGTTCACCGCTCCAGGCCGCCCACTCCTGTCCGCCGGACGGCTCCCAGCCCCCGGCGCCGCCGTCCACGGGCGCACCGCGCTCGTCGGCGACCTCCAGGGCGAAGGGATCGAGCTGCCATCCCCGGCGCAGGTTGCGGACGAGGACCATCAGGGTCGGCGGCTCCCCGCCGTGCGTCGCCTCGGTGCTCCAGCGCATCGCGGCCGCGCGGTGGTCCTGCCGGGTCGTGGGCGTGCCCTCGACCGGCGTGGCCGTCGGCAGGCGGGGCAGGGCGAGGCGCTCGGTGAACGGCTCGGTGCCGACCTCGACGAAGTGGCTCTGCACCTGTCCGCCGAAGCGCTGCTCGATGCGGTAGATGCCGGGTGGCAGCGTCGTGTCGATGGTGCCCATCGCGTGCGCCACCTCGCGGAACGCGGAGTCCGTGACCGTGACGAGGACCGACGGGGTGTCCGGTATGACGACGAACGGCACCTGCTTCGCCCTCATCTCCCGCGCGCGCCGCCGCTCTTCAGAGCTGGACACCATTCCCACCGCCCGTCATTACCTCGAAGAATCCGTCGTTCTGGAAGTTTTCCGCCGCCCAGCTCTCCGGCGTCGCGCGGTACAGCCCCGGCGCGAGCTTCTCGACGCGTTCCGTGGCGTCGACGAGCAGCCTCAGCGGCGGCTCGTCGGGATCGCCGCCGCGCAGCTGCACCCAGCCCCGGAAGCCGTCCGGGAACCGCAGCGTGACCAAGGGCGTTCCGTTCTCCACGTCACGCGCGAAGATCATCGGAGTGCTGCCCTTGACGAACCTGGGCTGCTGCGGGATCAGCAGGTGCTTCGTGCGGTCCTCCACATGCCGTACGACGTAGTCCGCGAGGCTGTCGGAGGTGATGACCCCCTTGCGGTTGGCGCTGCGGCCGGCCAGACCGTCGAGGAGCGCGGTCGTGAAATGCCCGCGCGCCAGGTCGGGTTCGGCGTTCTGTTCCTCGTAGGCCGGGTCTCCTTGCGAGGTGGCGTACCCCACGAAGCAATCGACCTTCTCCAGCGCGGCCGTCGTGGTGGTGAAGGGCGGCCCGAAGGGGAACATGGAGCCGTTGCCGCTGCTCGTACGGCAGCAGTCCGCGAAGCAGACGATCTCGCGGAACGGCGACGACGTCTCGTACCAGTCCAGGTACTGGCCCACGGCGAGGTGATTGCCGAGCAGGTCGAACGCCGCGTTGGCCATGAGCAGCGCGGTGCTGTTGGGGGGCGTCATGAAACCGTGCCCCGCGAGGAAGAAGTAGAGCCGGGTGCGCTGCCTCGCGGCCTCCCATTCCTCCTCGGGGCGGTCCTCCATCGCCCGCTGGACCGCGCTGTTGGCACGGTAGAGCGCCAGGTCGACGTTCTCCCTGGTGGGTACGGCGGTCATGAAGTCCGCGGTGCGTTCCTGCTCCTCGGTCGCGGTCACCAGCGTGACGTTGGCCTCGGGCACGTCGCCTCCCTCGGGGTCGACGAGCCAGTCACGGAACCGGACCGCATCACCCCGTGCCGCCTGCAGGTCGCTGATGGCCGGATAACGGTTGATGCCGACGACCACGGCGTAGTGCAGGTCGTTCATTCGGATTCTCCCCCTACGTTCGGTCCTCGCGCCGTCAGTCCGCGAGCATCGCCGCCAGGCTCGCGAGGACCTGCGGGTCGTCGTCGAACGCGACGTGGCTGAGTGCCCCCGCGCTCAGCCCTGGGCCGCCGTCACCCGGTGACCACACCGTGCGCGCGGGGTCCGCCCGCAGGAAGCCGCGCAGGTCGTCGGAGTCGGGGCCAAGAGCGGTCGGGTCGAGATACCAGCGCTGCAGGCCCGCGACGGGCATGACGGCGGACCGCCGGGACGGGCCGCGCTCCAGGACACCGGAGATGAAGTACAGCAGCGACCTCGGGTACAGGAACGGCACGAGGTGGTCGGCCTGCTCCGCTCGGTCGGTCATGGTGAACATCCGTAGCCGGTCGAAGAGTTCGGCCTGGCGGCGGATCACGGGCGCGAGCTGCCCCACCGTGCAGGCCGGCGCGAGGAGCACCACGTCCCGCAGCCTGAAGTCGGCGGGGAGCGGGTCGTCGACCGCGGCGCGCCTGCGCACCAGGTCGTCGAGGAGGTTGCCGATGAACACGGCGCCCGCGCTGTGGCCGACCACGGTCACCTGGGGGCGGGTGCCTGAGGCGAGCAGCTCGGCGAACCGGTCGAGGAAGTACCGTCCGGCGCGGACCTCGTGGTCCGCGGCGGTGAAGGTGTCCGCGGTCTGCCGCTTCATCGCGTCCCAGATGGCGGCGCCCACGTTGGCGAGGTAGAACTCGCGGAGGATCTCCTCGACGACCGTCGTGTAGAGCCCGTGGTCGTTGCGCTGCCGGAAGCGGCCGACGACGGCCGCCACGACGCGCACCGTCTTGCGCACCATCAACGCGGTGCTCACCAGGGCGCGTTCCCCGGTGGCCGCCCGGTCCGCGAGGTCGGCCACGATGTCCGGTGACATCAGTGTGGCCGCCGCGGCACGCCCCCCGACGATGTCTCGCGCCGCGGCGACCGGCTCTGTGGGGGTGGGTCCGGCCTGCGGCATCACCGAGTTGACGATCTCCCGGGTGCGCTCGGCCAGTTCGGTGTCCGCCGAGAGTTCGGCGGCGATCTGCCGCTGCTCGTCCTCGTTCAGGGGCGGCACCTCGGGCGGGGCGGTCAGCCGCGCGTAAGGCTCCTGTCCCGCCCTGACCCGGGCGAGTTCGGCTGCTACAGCCCTCGGGGAGGGGGTGACCACCGCCCCGAGGGCTCGCTGTCCCGGCTCCCGGAACACGGTGCCGGTGGCATAACGGGTGACCCTGTTGAGCAGCGTACGGAAGACGCTCTCGTTCAGGATCTGTGGCAGGTTGCCCCGCAGGGTCTCCAGGAGCCCGCTGCTCCACACGAAGAAGACGGGCTCCGCGCCCGCCGCCTCGTACACGGGAGCGAGCCGCGCGGCGGTGGCGAACCCCAGCGTGTCGTCGATGAGTCCGCCGTGGAAGTGGAGGACCACACGCCGCCGGTCCTTGAGGCCGGCCACGAGCTCGTCGATGTCGGCGGTGGTGGTCGAGGCGAGTCGACCACCCTGCCTGCTGTGGATGCACCGCTCACGGTAGGAAGCCATGCCCAGGAAGGTAGGGCGGCGCCACCGCCACGACATCGGGGACGGGCTCAGGGATAACCCCGGACCGGGAACGGCCGGGAGCGGCTAGGACCCCGAGGCAGGACCCATCCATTCCGCCTCGTAGCCCGCATAGGTCCCGTCGTGGGTGGCCAGGTGCGTGAACTGGTCGACGTACGCCTTGAACTCGTCGTCCCCGCGGGGCAGCGCGTAGGCCTTCTCGGAGAAGGTGAAGGGCTTGTCGGGGTGCAGGGAGCAGAGCTCGGGGTGGATCTTGGACTGGTAGCGGGTCTCGCTCGCGTCGGTCATCATCACGTCCGCGCGGCCCTCGATGATCTCCTGGAAGATCGTGGTGTTCTCCGGGTGCTGCTTGATGGTGGCCTGCTTGACGTTCTCGCGCGCGAACTGTTCGTTCGTTCCGCCGGGGTTGACGATGACGGTGGTGCCCGGCTTGTCGATGTCCTTGAGCGTGCCCTCGCCGAACTTCTCCTTGTCCGCGCAGCGCACGATCGGCGTCTTGCCGTCCTCGCGGGTCGGCTCGCCGAAGTAGACCTGGCGGGCGCGCGGCAGGGTGATGGAGACACCGCCGACCGCGATGTCACAGCGTCCCGCCGCGACGTCCTTGGTGAGGTTCGCCCAAGTGGTGTGCACGTACTCGGGCTTGGCGTCCAGACTCTCCGCCAGGTCCTCGGCCATCTTGATGTCCACGCCGCTGTACGTCTTGTCGGTGGGGTCGAGGTGCGTGAACGGGCGGTAGTCGCCGGTGGTGCAGACCCGCAGGACGCCCGATCTCGGCACGGAGTCCAGCAGGCTGCCGTGGTGTCGGTCCTTGCCGCGCGCCGCGTCGGGTGACGCGGGCGCGGCGGCCGTGACGGCGAGCAGGCAGACCAGGGCGGACAGGGTGGCGGCACGCTTCACGGGGGCTCCTCCGTACGGGTTCGCGGCTCGAAGGGATCACCTTCGCAGAAGCGATCTGGCTGGTGAAGTCCCTTCTCATCAGGCGATCACCGGCTCTTCAGGCGAGCGGCGTCAGCCGGGTTGCCGTCAGGTCCGGGCCCGCCCCGGTGGCGTACGCGTCCTCGTCGAACGGGTAGAGCGGGCGCTCCACACGGTGGTGGCCGAGCCGCGGCAGGTCCTGGTCGACGCCGCCCGGGGTGAGGGCGAGGAGCCAGTCGGCAGCCATGTCGTGCAGCTCGGGCTCCAGATAGCCGATCTTCACGACCACCAGGTCGAAGGTGCGCGGGTCGATGCCGAGGCCGCCATCGGCCGGGCCCATGAAGTCCGCGAGGGTGTGGAACGGCTTGCGGCGCTCGACCAGGATCACGGTCAGGCCACCGGTCCGTACCGCCGCCATGTCGACGCCACGGTCGTAGGCGCCGCCCTCCGCCCGGTCCCGCTGCTCGGTCGCGCACTGCAACGCCACGACTGTGCCGGTGAGTTCGTACGGTCCGCCGTGGTTCGCGTCGACCTTGCCGCCCACGCTCAGGGTGACCTCGGCGCCCACTCCGGCCGCGAAGCAGCGGGCCACGGCGACCGGGTCGGTGATGCCGGGGTGGACGGCGGTGACCTTCCCGGAGCGGAGGTCCTCGTTTTCCAGGAGTTTGCCCAGCATGTACGCGAGGTCGCCGGCGCCGCCCGCCGTCGGGTTGTCGCCGGAGTCGCTGATCAGGAAGGGCCGCTTGTCCGAGGCCACGGCCTTCGCGACGCACTCCTCGGCGCCGCCGGTCGGCCCGACGAAGACGAAGTCACGGCGCGCGTCCCAGTACCGGCGTGCGAGCTTCTCGGCCTCGGCGGCGGCCAGTTCGGGGTCGTCGCCGGTGACGACGATCGCGGCCTTGCAGCGCGGTTCGTCCGCCCAGGCGTAGCCGACCCACAGGGCGGCGTCGAGGATGCCGTCCAGCTTCTCGACGTCGGCGAGCGAGGCGTAGAGGGACTTGGCGGGCTCCAGGCGGGTGCTGGTCTTCTCGCCGGGCAGGAGCACCGGCACCTGCACCCAGGCGCGGTGCGGCCGCACCCCGTCGCGCAGACAGCGCACGAGGTTGCGGGCGGCGCGCTCGCGGGTCTCCCAGGCGTCCTCGTGCGGGGCGAGGCGGTGCGCGGTGAGCAGGTCGACGGGCTCGGCGAACCGGCGTGAGACGTTGCCGTGCAGGTCCATGGCGGTCGAGATCATCGGGCGGCCGCCGTCGGGGGTGCCGACGGCGTCGAGGGCGGCGCGGACGGCTTCCGTCAGGTCGGCCTCGGCGTCGGTCAGGCCGATGACGCTCATCGCGCCGTGGATGTCGTACACGAGGCCGTCCAGGGGGCCCGCTTCCCGTATGCGCGTGACCAGTTCGTCCTTGAGGAGCAGGTACGACTCCGCTTCCACCGGGCCGCCGGGCAGCGAGGTCGCGTGCAGGAGCGGCACCCATTCGACGGTGTACGCCAGGTCCGCGTCCGGCCGGGTCCAGGTGTAGCGGTCCAGGAGGTCCTGGCCGCGGGTCTGGCGGAAGTCGTCCGTGGTGGAGCGGTGCGGGCAGAAGGTGGAGGACTCGATGCCGATGCCGCCGATGCCGATACGGAGGCGACGCTGGTGGGTTGCGGGGGTGGTCATGCCTGGACGCTCTCTTCCTGGGGTGCCGGGGTGGTCGGGAGGTTCTGGCGCAGGGCGGTGAGGCCGGCGCCGAGGAGGCCCGCGTCGCGCCCTGTCACGGTGGTGGTGATCTCCAGGTCCGCGGTGGCCAGGGGCAGACAGCGCTCGTAGAGGACACCGCGTACGGCGGCGACGAGCGGTTCGGCGGTGGCGAGGACACCGCCGAGGGCGACTGCCTGGGGGTTGAAGAAGTTCACGACGACGGACAGGACCGTGCCGATGTGCCGGCCGGCGGTGCGCACGAGCGTGGTGGCCTGCGGGTCGCCGTCGGCGACGAGCCGCAGGAGTTCGGTGGTGTCCTCCACCTCGACGCCCTGCAGGGCGAGTTCGCGGATGAGGGCGGCGCCGCTCGCCACGGTCTCCAGGCAGCCGATGTTGCCGCAGCTGCACGGACGGTCGCCCGCCGCCTCGATGCGTACGTGGCTGATGTCGCCCGCCGAGCCGTTGGCGCCGTCGTGCGGTCGGCCCGCGACGATGACGCCGCTGCCGATGCCGCGGCCCGCCTTGACGACGACCATGTGGTCGAGTCCGGGGCGTGCGGTGCGGTGTTCGCCGACGGCCATCATCGTGGCGTCGTTGTCGACGGTGACGGGGATGCCGAGGCGTTCGGCGAGGACGTCACGCAGCGGGTAGCGGTGCCAGCCGGGCATGCGGGAGGGGCTCAGGACGCGGCCCTCCGCGGGCTGCACGGGCCCCGGGAAGGCGACACCCAGGGCGCGGACGGTGCGGCCCGCCGCACGCTGCCGGGCGCCCAGTTCGGCGACCTGCCCGCAGAGCCAGTCGACGGCGGACTCGGGTCCGGCGGTGATGTCGTGCGGCAGGTCGACGGCGTCCAGGACGGTGCCGCCGAGGTCGACGACGCCGATGCGCGCGTGGTGGCTGCCGAGGTCGGCGGCAAGGGCGACACCGCCTTGTGCCCGGACGCGCAGGAGCCGGGGGCGGCGGCCGCCGCGTGAGGCGCCCTCGCCGGATTCGGTGAGCACGCCCGCGGTGACGAGTTCCTGCACGCGCAGCGACACGGTGGAGGGGGCGAGCCCCAGTTCCCGTACGAGATCGGCCCGGGACGAGGCGGCGCCCGAGGAGACCAGCTGCAGGATGTGCTGCGCCGACCCCGGTTCGCCGTGCGGTGTTCCGGCCATGCCGCCCCCAGTTGCTTCGATCAGTTCGTTCGACATCGGGAGGAACACTAGGTCCCTTCGAAGCAAGTTGGCCAGACCCTCCCGACTTTAGGACTTCTTGCCGAACGAAGCTCTTGACTTGATTTTGTCGCCAGACCTAGCGTTCAGGCGCCGCCCGTCGATCTCCGGCACGGTCCGGCTCTCGCATCCTTGGAGGCCCTTCGCCATGCGCTCACGGCGATCACGTCCCCGCGCCCGGCGCCGGGCGCTCATAGCCGCGGCGGCCACCGTCGCCGCGCTCGCCCTCACGGCGGTCACCGGCTGCACACAGGAGGGCGGCCGCGTCGACATGGGCCCCACCGGCGGCACTCCGGTCGAGGGCGGCACCGCCACGATGGCCCTGCCGCCCGCCGCGACACCGAACTGGATCTTCCCGATCGGCGCCCCCGGTTACGGGGCCTCGTACAACTACGGCATCCAGTCGCTGCTCTTCATGCCGGTGTACGACGCCGTGCAGGAGAAGGGCGAGCTGACCACGCACGGCCCGAGCACGCTGGGCAAGCAGCCGGAGTTCAGCGACGGCAACAAGACGGTGACCGTGCACCTGCGCGAGGGCGTGACGTGGTCCGACGGGAAGCCGGTCACCTCGCGGGACATCGAGTTCTGGTTCAACCTCGTCAAGGCCAACAAGACGAGCTGGGGCAATTACTCGGTCGGCACGATGCCCGACAACGTCAAGCGGCTGGAGACGGTCGACGACCACACCGTGCGGCTGCACCTGAGCCGCGCCTACAACCCGGACTGGTTCACCGCCAACCAGCTCACCCTGATGCGCGCCCTCCCCCAGCACGCCTGGGACGCCAAGGCCGACGGCGGCGAGGTCGGCGACTGGGACCGCACAAAGTCCGGCGCCAAGGCCGTTTTCGCGCGGCTCACGCGGCACGCCAAGAGCCTCGGGTCCTACGGTTCGGACCCGCTCTGGAAGACGGTCAACGGCCCCTGGAAGCTGGCGGGCTGGCGCGACAGCGGTCAGGTCACCATCGTCCCGAACGAGAAGTACACCGGTCCGAAGTCGCAGCGCCCGCACCTCGACAAGGTCGTCTTCAAGCCCTTCACCACGGCCGACTCCGAGTACAACGTCCTGCGCTCGGGTGGCGTCGACTACGGCTACATCCCGCCGTCGGTGATGGCGCAGAAGGAGAAGTTCGAGGAGAAGGGTTACCGCACCGACCCCTGGGAGGGCTGGGCGGCGACGTACATCGTCTACAACTTCAACTCCACGCACGCGGGTCCGATGATGGACCAGCTCTACATCCGCCGGGCGATGCAGCATCTCGTCGACCAGAAGGCGATGAGCGACGTCATCTGGCAGGGCAGCGCGACGCCGACGCTCGGCCCGGTGCCGGTGACGCCGAAGAGCCAGTACCTGTCCGAGGCGATGGAGAAGAACCAGTACCCCTTCGACGTGCGGAAGGCGAAGGCGCTCCTCACCGGGCACGGCTGGAAGACGCAGGACGGCACCGCCCGCTGCGTACGCCCCGGAACGGGCGCCGACGAGTGCGGCAAGGGCATCGCGAAGAACGCCCCACTCGAACTCACCCTGCTCTCCCAGTCCGGCTCGACCGAGACCACGAACATGATGCAGGAGCTCAAGTCCTCGCTCTCCAAGGGCGGGATCGACCTGACCGTGCGTCAGCAGCCGCTGAACTCGGTGCTCGGCAACTCCGTTCCCTGCACGGCGAAGGATCCCGGCTGCGACTGGGACATGTCCTTCTTCGGTACGGCCGGCAGTTGGTACTACCCGCTCAACCCGAGCGGTGAGCAGCTCTTCTCCACCGGCGCTTCGGCCAACTTCGGCAACTACAGCGACAAGAAGGCGGACCGGATCATCCGCGGCGTGCAGTACTCGCCCGACATGAAGGCCGTGCACGAGTACGGCGAGTACCTCGCCGAGCAGCTCCCGGTGATGTGGATGCCCAACCCCGCCTACCAGGTCTCCGTGATCCGCAACGACTTGCGGGGCGTCAGCCAGAACCCGACCGTCACCTTCGCGCCGCAGGACTGGTACTACGTCAAGAAGAAGGGAGCCGACAAGTGACCGGCTTTCTGGTCAAGCGCTTCCTTCAGGCGCTGGTCGTGCTGTTCCTGGTCTCGATCATCGTCTTCACGCTGCTCCACATGCTGCCCGGCGGCCCCGCACGCGCCATCCTCGGCCCGAAGGGCACGCCGCAGCAGATCGAGACCTTCAACCACCAGCAGGGGTACGACCGTTCGCTGCCCGCGCAGTACCTGATGTACCTGAAGCGTCTCTTCACCGGCGATCTCGGCGAGTCGTTCAAGCTCAACTCTCCGGTCCTCGACCTGCTCAAGCAGCGCCTGCCGAAGACGCTGCTCCTGACGGTGCTCTCCACCGCGCTCGCCGTGGTCATCGCCGTCCCGCTCGGTCTGCTCCAGGCGGTGCGGCGCGGCAAGGCGTCGGACTACGCGCTGACGGGGCTCGCCTTCCTGCTCTACGCGACGCCGGTGTTCTTCCTCGGCCTCATCATGATCATCCTGTTCGCGCAGGTGATGCCGATCCTCCCGGCGGAGGCACCGCAGGGCGAGAGCGTCGGTGAACTGCTCGGCGACTTCACGGGGTTGGTGCTCCCCGTCGTCACCATGGCGTTCGGCATCGTGGCGATGTTCAGCCGCTACATGCGCTCGGCGGTCCTCGACAACCTCACCGAGGAATACGTCCGTACGGCGATGGCCAAGGGCCAGTCCAGCCGCCGGATCATGGTCCGGCACGTCCTGCGCAACGCGCTGATCCCCCTCGCGACACTCCTCGGGCTGTATCTGCCGACGCTCTTCAGCGGCGCGCTCGTCGTCGAGTCGATGTTCAACTACCCCGGAATGGGGCTGCTGTTCTGGAACGCGGCACAGGGCTCCGACTTTCCGGTCCTGCTCGGCGTGACGCTCGTCGTCGGCGTCGCCACCGTCGTCGGCTCGCTGCTCACCGACATCCTGTACGCCGTCCTCGACCCCCGGATACGGAGCGTGGCATGAGTACCGCGACCGCAGACGTCACTTCCGGGGCGGCCCCGGGGAACGAGGCGGCGGCCCAGGCCACGCCCTCGCTCGCCCGCCGTACGCTCCAGGTCTTCACCGGCAACAAGCTCGCCCTGACGGGCGTGGTGGTCCTGGTGCTGCTCCTTGCCTTCAGCTACCTCGGGCCGCTCCTGTACTCCACCGAGCAGACGCACACCGACCTGTCCCAGGCGAATCTCGCACCGGGCAGCTCCGGCCATCTCCTCGGCACCACCGACCTCGGCTACGACATGGTGGGGCGGCTGATGGTCGCCGGGCAGACGTCCCTCGAGATCGGCCTGGCGGCAGGTCTCCTCGCGACGCTCTTCGGGACCGTGTACGGGGCCGTCGCGGGGTACTTCGGCGGCTGGGTGGACGCGGCCATGATGCGGATCACGGACGCGGCGCTCGCCATCCCCGCGATGTTCCTGCTCGTCGTGGTCGCCGCGATCATCACACCCAGCAAGGGCGTCCTCATCCTCATCATCGCGTCCGTCGCCTGGCTCTCCCCCGCCCGCCTGGTGCGCGGCGAGGCGCTCTCGCTGCGCGACCGCGAGTACGTACAGGCGATGCGGATGATGGGCGGCGGCGGCGCGCGGGCCGTGTTCAAGCACATCGTGCCGAACGCGATCGGAACGGTCATCGTCAACTGCACCTTCCAGATCGCCGACGCCATCCTCTACGTCAGCTATCTGGCCTTCCTGGGCCTGAGCATTCCGCCGCCCTCGGCCGACTGGGGCTCGATGCTCTCGGCCGGCATCACCTACACCCAGAACGGCTACTGGTGGCTGATCTTCCCGCCGGGCATCGCGATCGTCCTGGTCGTCGCCGCGTTCAACTTCATCGGTGACGGGCTGCGGGACGCCTTCGAAGTACGGCTGCGGAAGTAAGGGAGAACCACAGAGATGACCGAGCCTCTGCTCAAGATCGACGATCTGCGCGTCGACATCGCCTCGCGCGACCGCACCGTCCACGCCCTCGACGGCGTCAGTCTCGAACTCGCCCCGGGTGAGGCCCTGGGCATCGTCGGCGAGTCGGGCTGCGGCAAGACGATGACCGCGCTCAGCGTCCTCGGGCTGCTTCCGCCGGGCGGCGAGATCACGGGCGGCCGCGTCCTGTTCGACGGGCATGACCTGGCCGCGGCCCCCGCCCCGGTCCTTCAGGGCGTACGGGGCAACACCATCGGCATGGTCTTCCAGGACCCGCTCACCTCGCTCAACCCGACGATGACGATCGGCGCGCAGGTGGCCGAGCCGCTCGTCCTGCACCGCCCCGAGCTGAGCAGGAAGGAGACGTGGGAACGGGCCGAGGAGATGCTGCGTCTGGTCGGGATGCCGCAGCCCGCGGAACGCATGAAGGCGTATCCGCACCAGTTGTCCGGCGGCATGCGCCAGCGCGTGGCCATCGCCATGGCCCTGGTCTGCGAGCCGAAACTGCTCATCGCGGACGAGCCGACCACCGCCCTCGACGTGACGACACAGCACCAGATCCTGGAGCTGATCGACGGCCTGCGCGAGCGCCTCGGCATGGCGATGGTCCTGGTCACGCACGACCTGGGCGTCATCGCCAACCGGGTCGACCGGGTCGCGGTGATGTACGCGGGCAAGGTCGCCGAACAGACCGACGTACGCGCCTTGTTCGCGCGGCCCCGGCACCGCTACACGGAGGCACTCTTCGCCTCGCTCCCCGAACGGGCCGCGGACAGCGGCACCGCGCTCCACACGATCCCGGGCCTGCCCCCGAACCTGGCGGCTCGCCCGACCGGCTGCCGCTTCGCGCCGCGCTGCACCTTCGCCACGGACGAGTGCCGTGCACGGGAGCCGCAGCTCACGGACGACCAACTGCGGGGAGCAGAGCACCGGTTCGCCTGCTTCCATCCGGTGCCGGACAACGCGTCACAGGAGGAGGTCGTGATCCCGCGGACCGTGCCCGCGCCGCGCGCGCCCGGTGACGTACTCCTCGAACTCGACGCCCTGGTCAAGGACTTCCCGCTCAAGGGCGGCGCCTTCTCGCGCAGCCGCGGCACGGTGAGCGCGGTCGGCGGGGTGACGCTGAAGGTCCGCAGGGGCGAGACGTTCGGCATGGTCGGCGAGTCCGGGTGCGGCAAGACCACACTCGGCCGGATCGTCGCGGGCCTCGACGAGCCGACGGCCGGGCACGTGCGCTTCGACGGACAGGACCCGGCGCGGATGTCGCGGGCCGAGCGGCGGGCGCACCGGCGGCGCGTGCAGCTGATGTTCCAGGACTCCACGGCCGCCATGGACCCCCGGATGCGGGTGGGCGAGATCCTGCGGGAGCCCCTCGTCATCCAGGGCGTCGGCACCCGCGCCGAGCAGGAGATGCTGATCGCCGAACTCCTGGACGCGGTGGGCCTGCCGCGCGGCGCCGTGCACCGCTACCCCCACGAGTTCTCCGGCGGCCAGCGTCAACGCCTCGGTCTCGCGCGGGCGTTGACGCTCTCCCCTGACCTGGTGGTCGCGGACGAGCCGGTGTCCGCGCTCGACGTCTCCGTGCAGGCGCAGATCCTGAACCTGATGCGGGAGCTGCAGCGAGAACGCGGCCTGACCTATCTGTTCATCTCGCACGACCTGGCGGTGGTGCGCCACCTCGCGGACACCGTCGGCGTGATGTACCTGGGCAAGCTGGTCGAGTCGGGTCCCGCCGAGCAGGTGTACGCCCACCCCCTGCACCCCTACACGCGAGGCCTTCTCGACACGGTCAACCTGCCGGACCCGGACGCGGCGCACGGTGTCGACCGCACCCCCCTGGAGGGCGAGACACCGTCGGCGGCGAAACCGCCGTCGGGCTGCCGGTTCCGTACCCGCTGTCCCGCGGCTCAGGACGTCTGCGCCACCGCCGAACCGCCGGCGAGCACGCCGAACGGTCCGGGACACCAGGTCGCGTGTCACTTCCCCCTGTCCGCGCCTCGGCTAGCGTCGGCAAGGTGAAACTCGCGGAAGCCCTGACCCGACGCCCGCTCGTGCTCGACGGCGGCCTCTCCAACCAGCTGGAGGCCGCCGGGCACGACCTGAGCGACGCCCTGTGGTCGGCACGCCTCCTTGCCGACGAGCCCGGGGCCATCACGGCGGCGCACCGGGCGTACTACGCGGCGGGCGCGGACATCGCCACCACGGCGAGCTACCAGGCGACGTTCGAGGGCTTCGCGCAGCACGGCATCGACGCGCTGAGCACCGCGGAACTGCTGCGCCTGAGCGTGGAGTTGGCCCGCGAGGCGGGAGCGGAGACAGGCCGCGAGGTGTGGGTGGCCGCGTCCGCGGGACCGTACGGCGCGATGCTCGCGGACGGCTCCGAGTACCGGGGCCGCTACGGCCTGACGGTGGCCGAACTCGAACGCTTCCACCGCCCGCGCCTGGAGGTCCTCGCCGACGCGGAACCGGACGTCATCGCCCTGGAGACGGTGCCGGACACCGACGAGGCGCGGGCCCTGCTGCGGGCGGTCCGGGGCCTCGGGGTGCCCGCCTGGCTGTCGTACACCGTCGCCGGGGGCTACACGCGGGCGGGCCAGCCCTTGACGGAGGCCTTCGCGCTGGCCGCCGACGCCGAGGAGATCCTCGCGGTGGGCGTCAACTGCTGCGACCCGCGGGACGCGGACGCGGCGGTGCGCCTCGCCGCGCGGATCACCGGGAAGCCGGTGGTGGCGTACCCGAACAGCGGCGAGACGTGGGACGCGACCGCCAGGGCGTGGCGGGGTCCGGCCCACTTCACCGCGGGCCGGGTCACCAGCTGGCGGGACGCTGGGGCGCGCCTGATCGGAGGCTGCTGCCGGGTGAGGCCGGAAACGATCGCGCAGGTAGCCGCGGAACTGTCCGGGGCCGGGCGCCACACGTGACGGCCGAAGGGGCGCGACACCTCCGCCACACCCGCCCCGACCTGCGAGGACGCCCCGCCCAGGGGTAACTGTCAGTGCCCGGGTGCAGACTGAGCCGTACCTGAGACAACGACGTCCCGGAGGTGGCTCACCATGGCCGAGATCATCCTGACCGTAGGCACCCGCAAAGGCCTCTTCATCGGCCGCAGGCGCGCCGGCGCGGACACCTGGCAGTTCGACGACAGCCCGTACTTCAACGCCCAGGCCATCTATTCGGTGGCCATCGACACCCGCGGCAGCGCCCCACGTCTCCTGGTGGGCGGCGACAGTTCCCATTTCGGTCCGTCCGTCTTCCACTCCGACGACCTCGGCAAGACCTGGACGGAGCCGTCCAAGGCAGCCGTCAAGTTCCCCAAGGACACCGAGGTCTCCCTGGAGCGGGTCTGGCAACTGCACCCGGCCGCCGCCGAACCGGACGTCGTGTACGCGGGCACGGAACCGGCCGCCCTCTACAAATCGCACGACCGGGGCGAGACCTTCGAGCTCGTGCGCCCGCTCTGGGAGCACCCCACACGCAGCCAGTGGGTGCCGGGAGGCGGCGGCGAAGGCCTGCACACCATCCTGACCGACCCCCGCGACCCGGACGCGGTGACGGTCGCCGTCTCCACCGCGGGGGTCTTCCGCACCCTGGACGGCGGCACGAGCTGGGCCCCGGCGAACAACGGCGTCTCCGCCGTCTTCCTGCCGGACCCGAACCCCGAGTTCGGCCAGTGCGTGCACAAAGTCGCGCGGGACTCGGCCGACCCGGACCGGCTGTATCTGCAGAACCACTGGGGCGTGTTCCGCAGCGACGACGCGGGCGGGCACTGGACGGACATCGGCGAGGGCCTGCCCTCCGACTTCGGGTTCGCGGCCGTCGCCCACCCGCACCGCGCGGACACGGTGTACGTCTTCCCGATCAACGCCGACATGGACCGCGTCCCCGCCGACCACCGCTGCCGCGTCTACCGCACGTCCGACGCGGGCAAGAGCTGGGAGCCGCTCAGCGAGGGCCTCCCGGCGGGCGACCACTACGGCACGGTGCTGCGCGACGCGATGTGCAGCGACGGCCAGGACCCGGCGGGCATCTACTTCGGCAATCGCAACGGCGAGGTGTACGCGTCGGCGGACGACGGGGACAGCTGGCGGGAGTTGGCGTCCCACCTGCCCGACGTACTGTGCGTCAGGGCGGCGGCCATCGGTTGATCGACGCCCCCATTACGGCAGTAGGGTGACGCCGTGGCACCACGACCCTTGCATGAAATCGTCGAGGCGGGCTGGGCGAAGGCCCTCGAACCCGTCGCCGGGAAGATCACCGAGATGGGAGACTTCCTGCGCGCGGAGATCGCCGCGGGACGCACCTACCTCCCGTCCGGGCCGAACGTGCTGCGCGCGTTCCAACAGCCCTTCGACGAGGTGCGGGTGCTGATCGTCGGCCAGGATCCCTATCCGACCCCCGGGCACGCGGTGGGTCTGTCGTTCTCGGTCGCGCCCGAGGTGCGCCCGCTGCCCGGCAGCCTCATCAACATCTACCGCGAGCTCGGCTCCGACCTGAACCTCCCGCAGCCGTCGAACGGCGACCTGACGCCCTGGACGCAGCAGGGCGTCCTGCTGCTCAACAAGGCGCTGACCACGGCCCCGGGGCGCCCCGCCGCGCACCGGGGCAAGGGCTGGGAGGAGGTCACCGAGCAGGCCATCAAGGCGCTCGCCGCCCGCGGCCGTCCCCTCGTCTCCATCCTGTGGGGGCGCGACGCGCGCAATCTGCGGCCGCTGCTCGGCCCGCTGCCGTCGGTCGAGTCGTCGCACCCCTCGCCGATGTCGGCGGACCGCGGCTTCTTCGGCTCGCGCCCCTTCAGCCGCGCCAACGACCTGCTTGTCCAGCAGGGCGGGCAGCCGGTGGACTGGCGGCTTTCGTGACGGACACCTCGTGTGTCCTCGGCGTGGACTCGGGCGGCTCCGGGATGCGGGTCGCCCTCGGCGGTCTCGACGGCACGGTCCCAGCGGCCCCGGTGAGCTCGAAGGAGCCGGTACGCACGGGCGCGCGCGGAATCGACGCCGAGCACTTCGCCGCGCAACTGGTTCCCATGGCCGGGGAGTTGCTGGCCAAGGCGGGCGCAGGGGGCATCACCGCCGTCGCCATCGGCGCGGCGGGCATGGCGAGCCTCGGTGACGACCTGCGAGCACGGCTGCCGGGGGCGCTCCACCAGGCCCTGGGGGTGCGGCGCCTGGCCCTCGCCGCGGACGGCGTCACCGCGTACGTGGGCGCGCTCGGCGACCGGCCCGGCGCGGTCGTCGCCGCCGGCACCGGAATGATCGCGATCGGCACGGACCTGGCCGCCTGGCACCGCGCCGACGGCTGGGGCCATCTGCTCGGCGACTGCGGCGGTGGCGCCTGGATCGGCCGGGCGGGCCTCGATGCGGCGATGCGGGCCTTCGACGGCAGGCGCCACGGCTCGAAGGCGCTGCTCGCCCGCGCCGAGGAGCTCTTCGGTCCGGCGCCGGGACTGCCCGGCCGGCTCTATCCCCGTACGGACCGGCCCGCGATGCTCGCCTCGTTCGCGCCCGAGGTGGCGCGCTGCGCCCCCGACGACCCCGTGGCCGACGCGATCCTGCGGGGCGCCGCCCGGCACATCGCCGAGGCGGCGGCCGCCGTCTGCCCGGCGCCCGACCCGGTGGGCCGGGGCGAGGTGCCAGAAGTCGCCCTGACCGGGGGCCTGTTCAAGACGGGAAGGGCACTGCTCGACCCGGTGCACGCGGAGTTGCGGGACCTGCTGCGGCATGTGCGGGTCGTCGCGGCCGCCGGTGACCCGCTGGACGGTGCGGTACGCATCGCCGCCGATCTGGCCGCGGACCGGCTGCGTCTGCCGCTCGACCCGCGCATGCTGACCGTGCACCTGCCGGCGGACGGGTGACGCACTCGTGGGAGGGCAGGTGACCACTCCGGAATTGACCACTCCGGAATATGACAGTCGAGCTTTACGTAACTCATAAGACAAAAGCGGACTTATACCGCCCACCTGTACCCTCCCCGAACAGCGAAGCCCTCCAAACCAGTAGCATGCGGCGCCATGAGCTCCTCCACTGGGCCCGCATCAGGCCTGCCCGTACGAATGCCGCGACCCCGCCAGCCCGGGCGGCACCGCCGCCCGGAGCCCGTGGCGGCTCCCGAGAACGCGCCCGCGCTCGTTCTCGCCGTACCGGGCGTACCCAGCAGCGCCACGCGCAGCCTCGCCGAGGAAGTCGTGAGCATCGCCCGCTCCGAGCTGCCCGGCCTCGACGCCCGCATCGGGTACCTCGACGGGACCGAGGACGCCACGGTCACCTCGTTCCCGGAGTTCCCCTCGCTGCATTCCGTGCTCGCGCACGCCGCCGCCGAACGCGCCGCGCGCTTCGAGCAGGCGCGCGCCGCGGGGGCGGACGTCGCCGAGCCCGACGGCCCCGTCGCCGTCGTGGTCCCCCTCCTCGCCGGCCCCGACAACGCGCTGATGCGGCGCGTGCGCCAGGCCGTGATGGACAGCCGCGCGCCCGCCGAACTGACCGACGTCCTCGGCCCGCACCCGCTACTGGCCGAGGGACTGCACGTGCGCCTGTCGGAGGCCGGCCTGGCCCGCGCCGACCGCGCCCGCCTCTTCACGGTGGCCACCGCGGCGGACGGCATCGTCCTCGCCACGGTCGGCGGCGAGGAGGCCGTGCAGGCCGCCGGGATCACCGGCATGCTGCTCGCGGCCCGCCTCGCGGTGCCGGTGATGGCCGCCGCGCTCGACCAGGAGGGCGCCATCGCGAACACCGCCGAGGAGCTGCGCGGCTCCGGCTCCACGCAGCTGGCGCTCGCCCCTTACCTGATCGGTCCCGAGATCGACGGCAGCCTGCTCGACGCCGCCGCCAAGGAGGCCGGCTGTTCGGTCGCCGAGTCGCTCGGCGCCTACCCGGCGATCGGCAAGCTGGCCCTCTCCAAGTACACGTCGGCGCTCGGGATCGCCCCGCAGCAGCCGTCGGGCGCGCCGGTCCACTGACCGCACCGCGCCGGCAGACCTGATGCCGTCACGCCGATGGGCCCGCCCCCTGATGCAGGGGGCGGGCCCATCGGCGTACACGGGCGCGGTGGCTCAGTTGAAGATCACGCAGGAGGCGGCCGGCGCCTCGATCGAGCCCGCGCGCCGCGGAATGCCCGTCTCCGGATCCACGGCGAACCAGGTCACGTCGCCGGAGCGCTCATTGGCCGCGTACAGGAACCGCCCCGACGGGTCGATGGCCAGGTCACGCGGCCAGTGGCCGCCGCACGGCACGGTGGCGGCGAGCCGCGGCCGTGTCCCCGCCTCGTCGAGCGCCAACACGGAGATGACGTCCTGGCCGCGGGTCGCGGTCCACAGGAAGCGGCCGTCGGGTGCGATGACGACCTCGGAGGGGTAGGCCTCGCCGTCGCCGTCCGTGGGGCCCGGCAGGACGGCCGCCTCGCCGAGCGGCTTGAGCGTCCCCTCGGCGGCGTCCCAGGCGCAGATCGTGAGGGTGGGGGCGAGCTCGTTCAGGACGTAGGCGCGGTCGCCGCGCGGGTGGAACACGAGATGCCGCGGCCCCGAGCCGGGCCGCAGCGCGATCTCGCGGCGCAGGGTCGGCTCACCCGCCGCGGAGAGCTCGCAGACGCGTACGGAATCGGTGCCGAGGTCGACGCTCACCACCCACCGGCCGCTCGGATCGGGCAGGACCTGATGGGCGTGCGGCCGCTGCTGACGCTGCGGGTGGGGTCCCGAGCCGGTGTGCGAGAGGACGCCGGAGGGGGCAGCCGCGAGGCTGCCGTCGGAGCGCACGGGCACGGCGGTGACGCTGCCCGAGCCGTAGTTGGCGGTCAGGACATGCCCGGCGTGCAGGGCCAGATGGGTGGGCGCGTCTCCGCCGACCGCCACCGGCGGCCCGGTCTGCGCGGGCTTGTCGCCGTCGAGGCGGTAGGCGACGACGGCCCCGTCGGTGGTCTCGCTGACGGCGTAGAGGGTGTCGCCCGCCGCCGACAGCGCGAGGTACGAGGGGTCGGCGACGGTCTCCGTGGCGCCGAGAACGGTCAGCGCACCGCTGTCCGGGTCGACGGCCGCGGTGAGGATCCCGGCCCCGCCCGCCGCGGTGAAGGACCCGATGTACGCCCGTTGACTGCCGCCGTGCCTGCCGACCACTGCGTTCCCCTCTCGACTGCGGACCGAGCACCGAGTTCGGGGGCGCTCGTGCGGCAGACGCTAGCAGTCGGTCTAGACCAAGGCGCCGCGGCTTTCACCGCGCGTCCTCGCGAGTGGGCGAAGCGCCCGTACCGCGACCGCTGACGGCAGGCCTGCGTGGGCTTCGGGCTCGTGGGGGGGGTCCGGCGGTCAGGCGCGGTCGCCGCAGTCAGGGGGAGGTCGCGGCGGCCGTGTGCCGCGCGGCGTCTCTGATGGCGGGCAGTGCGAGGGCGCCGGCCAGCTCGGCCAATTCCTCGTCGGTCGGGCGGATCGGCCCCTCGGCGCCGTCCTCCGCGAAGGCGCGGATGCGTGGGGTGCGGATCCCCGTCTTGTCCGCGATCGCCTGCGGCGTCAGATGACGGCGGCGCATGGTCTGTTGGAGTAGCTGAGACAGGTCGTCCATTGACCTCTCCTGCCCCGGCCGCGCGCTCTCATTCCGTACGCCTGCGCACGGCGTGCGCCGCGCGGCGGCGCGGGCAGCCGCTAGCGGGGCAGCACGGCCCGGATGGTCTTGCCGTTCGGCCCCCTGGTCACGGTGACCGTCCTGGCCATGTGCTGGACCATGGGCCAGCCGAATCCGCCGGTGCCGCCCGCCAGATCGGGCGCCCGCTCCTGCGGCGGTCGTGGATCCGCGTCGCCGACCGTCACGGCCACCCCGTCCGGCTCCGCCTGGAGGCGCAGGGAGCACGATGTCCCGCGCGCGTGCCGTATGGCGTTGGTGACGAGTTCGGACACGGTGAGCTCGATGCTCACGACGTCCTGGGGTTGCATGGCCGGGCGGAGCCCGTCCACGAAAGCGCGTGCGAAATCCCGGGCGTGGGCGACGGATTCCGGCCGCTTGTCGAAGACCGCTCCGTCCGACGGTCCGGTGTCCAGGTGCGGCGGACCTGTGTCCAGTCGCGTCCCGTGCGTCCTCATGAGCCCTCCTCGTACGGGGTTGGCCTCTGTCCGAATGTGGGATGGCTGCTGTCCGAGATGCACACTTGCCCGCGATACGGTGCCTGTAACGCTCCGGCAGACAACGGATCTTGTTTCAAAGTGACACGCATGAAGCGCCGACGTGCGGGTACGTGCGCTTCACCGGCCGGTCGGGGGACGACGGAGGGCCGGCGGACAGGGGAGGGAAAATCATGACAACGGCCACCGGTACATCCACGGGCACGGACATCGCGGAACTGCCGGAGATCGTCTCTCCCCAGAAGATCGGGCCCAAGGACGCGCGCGACCTCTCGAAGCTGTTCTTCACCCGGCTCGCCACGCTGGAAGAGGGCACGCACGAGTACCAGTACGCCCGCAACACCCTCGTCGAGATGAACATGTCCCTTGTCCGGTACGCCGCAGGAAGGTTTCGTCACCGCGGCGACGACATGGAGGACATCGTCCAGGTCGGCACGATCGGTCTGATCAAGGCCATCGACCGCTTCGAGCTCTCCCGCGAGGTCCAGTTCGCCACGTTCGCCGTGCCGTACATCGTCGGGGAGATCAAGCGGTTCTTCCGCGACACCTCCTGGGCCGTCCACGTTCCGCGCCGCCTGCAGGAGGCCCGCGTCGAACTCGCCAAGGCCACCGACGAGCTCAGCACCCGCCTCGGCCGCGCCCCCAAGGTCAGCGAACTGGCCGAGCTGATGGATCTCACCGAGGAAGAGGTCATCGAGGCCCGCACGGCGGCCAACGGCTACAACTCCACCTCCCTGGACGCGACCCTGCACCGCGACCGCGACGACAACGAGGCGCCCCTCGCCGACTTCATCGGCGCGGAGGACCCCGCCATGGAGCTCGTGGAGGACTTCCACGCGCTGTCCCCGCTGCTCGCCCGGCTCAGCGAGCGCGACCGGCAGATCCTGCGCCTGCGGTTCGTGGACGAACTCACCCAGTCGCAGATCGGCGAACAGCTCGGCGTCTCCCAGATGCACGTCTCTCGACTGCTCTCCCGCACCCTGTCCCGCCTGCGCGAGGGCATGCTCACCACGCAGTGACGCCCTCGTGGCAAGAGGGCGGGATGAAGACGGGATGCGGGCCGCCGGCGGGCGCTAGCATCAGTGCTCCGCTGATGTTTGACGCAGTGCACCGCTGATGTCCGATCGAGAAGGCGACTCCCCCACGATGGCCGACGACGCATACCTCTTCCTCCTCCCCGAGCGGCACCCCCGGCTGGGCACCGCGCTCGCCGCAGTCGGCGCACTGGAGTGCACGGAGACCCCCGCCGTACACGGCTGGCTCCAGGCCCACGACGCGCCGGCCTCGTCCGAGCTGGTCCGGATCCTGCCCGCCGAATCGGAGGCGTTGATCCCCGAGGACGCCGAGCGCCTGCTCGTGCCGTTGAGCGAGGAGGAGGCGCTGCGGGTCCAGCAGGAGTGCGCGCCCCAGTCCGTCACGGACATGGAGGGCGAACTCCTGGAGTACCGGGAGACGACACAGGACTGGGAGGCCCTGGTGCACCGGGCGCTGGCCGCGGGCATCCCCGCGTCCCGCATCGCCCGGCTCACCGGCCTCGACCCGCAGGACGTCGGCCGCCTGACCGTGTGACCGACCGTTGGCCCGTGTGACCGTGGGCCCGGCGGACGGTGTCGTCAGGGGGCGTCGGTGGTCCGCTTCGTGAAGCGGTGCCACCAATGCCTGCGGCGAGGGTGCACCGCACGGCCGAGCCTGCGGCCGATCAGCAGGTAACCGAGCACGGCTCCCGTGGTGTTGAGCAGCACGTCGTCGACGTCGAAGGCCCGCCCGGTGACCAGGAAGCCCTGGGCGACCTCGACGAGGAGCATCACCAGTGCCGTGACGGCTATGACACGTATGAGCCCCCGGGCGCGCGGCACGAGCACCGGCAGCAGCATGCCGAACGGCAGGCCGAGCACGATGTTGCCGCCGAGCTGCTTGACGGTGTCACGGAACGCGGGCTGTCCCAGGTAGTCGCGGATCGAGTCGCCGGGGCGCAGATTGCTGTGCGTCAAGGACTCGGAGGCGACCGAGGGTTCCAGCGTCAGCCTGGCAAGGAGCACGGCGAAGACCACCGTTCCCCCGAAGGCCAGCAGCATGGCCATCGCCCGCGCCCAGCCGGAGAGCGGGGGCGCCGTACCTGGGGCGCTCCGGCCGCCTGCTTCCTTCGTGGCCTTGCCCTGCGGAACTGTCCGTGCCATCACGAGCCTCCATCCAGGGGGGTCTTCTGTCTGCGTCTTCCCTCGCGCGTGCGGTGGATCCGCTTCCGGTTGGCTTTCCGCACGCGGATCACACCGGGTCCGTACGGCCGAACAGTCCGGCGTGGCCCGGCGGAAGCTGCGTGATGATGCGGCGCAGCAAGGCGTCGTCGGCGACCTCCGCGACGGTGGCGAGCACCGCATTGACGGCACGGCGTGCCTGCCGCGCGTCGGCGTCGACGCGTGCGCCCACCGCCGCGACGAAGGCCGCGGGCGTCAGGGGTTCGCCGGCCGGCGAACCCTCGGTGAGCAGCGATCCGCACTGCCGGGGCAGCAGACGCGCGAGGTCGGTGCGGTCGTCCCCCACCAGATGCTCGCCCAGGACCTCCAGGACGCCCTGCACGGCTCCGGCGGCCTGCTGCCGATCCGCGTAACCTCCGCGTTCCCGGACGCGGTCAAGCAGCGCTTCCACGGGCTCGTTCATGGCCGCTCCTCTTCTCGGGCACGTCGTCGTGGTGGGCGCGGTACGGCTGCAGGACGTTGTCGGCCACGTCGAGCAGCGAGAGGCCGTCACGCGCGCTCACCTTCTGCAGCCACGCCAACCCCTCGGCGACGACGCACTCCTGACGGGCGGCCACGTAGTCCGCCGCCTGGTGGATGCGTTCCCAGCGCGCCGCTCGCGTGCTGGTGGTCCACACCGGGCGCCGGCAGCCGGTGCTCGCGCCGTGCACGGGACGCCAGCGCAGCAGCGCCTCCAGCGCCAGGGCGGCGGCGCGCTGCGCGTGGGTGATGTGGTCGGCAGTCACATCGGTGCGCTCGGTGTAGTAGAGGCACAGCACGCCGACCGGTGTGTGCCGGGCGTGCAGCGGGAGCGCGAGCACCCGCCTGGTGCCCGGCAGTTCCTCGGACAGGGGCGGTCCGGTGCGGCACGGGTAGTCGCGCAGGTCCGGCACGAACACGGGCTGCATCTCCAGCGCGGCGCTGAGCGAGGGACCGTCGGCGCGGGTGAACTGCGCGGCCTCGGCCTGCAGGGCCGGTTCGTCGGTGGCGTGCAGGAGTTGCCAGTGTTCGAGCCGGGGCAGCCAGGACAGGGCCGCGCGCTGGGCGCCCAGCGACTGGGTGAACGCGGTGCAGAGCCGGTTGGGCAGCGCGCGTCGCCCGACGGCTGCCGCGACCGACACGTCATGCACGATCGACGGTGATTCCTCCGTCATGGTCAGCATCCCTCTCCGTCGCGCGCCTCGGGGTCCGGCAGCACCCCCGGGACGGAGGCGCACGGCTGGGCCCGGCGCCCCAGGGAGCGGAGGTTCGTCTACCACGCGATGAACCGACTCATGTCTCGCCGGCCGTAGTCGGCGAGCGAAAGCGTCGATCGGCATAGTCGCTCCGGCGTCCGGAACGGAGGGAAATCTGCCTCTTCAGGCGCCTATCAGGGGCGTACGGGTCGAACTGCGCAGCGGCACGGCCAGTTCGACGAGCGCCTTCTCCAGGCCGTGCAGATGGGCCAGTACGGGCTCCACGGTGGAGGGGTGCGGCAGGGCGGCGGTGTCGGCGGCCGGCCCACGGGTGGTCTCCGGCGCGGTGAGCGCCTCCACCGCGGCCTCCACACGCCAGCAGGCGGCGGCGAGCCGGTCGTCGTGCGAGGCCTCGGGGTCGGCGGCGATCGAGGCCAGCCCGCGCACCTCGCGGGCGCAGGCGTCGAGCAGCGCGAGCACCTGCCGGGCGCGCTCCTTGCGGGCCCGCAGCGGACTGAGCGGGTGCACCAGCGGAGCGAGCGAGAACCGCACCTTCCCGAGGAGCTGCTCGAGCTCGGCGACGAGCGGCGCGGGGTCGGCGCTCCCGGAGCCGGCGAGCCGGGCCGCGGCCTCCGCCGTGCAGGCGTGCACGCACCGCAGGGCGCGCTCGATCCAGGCGTTGGTCGTGGCGTGCGTGGTCACGGGCAGGACCAGGAGCACGGCGAGGACGGCACCGAGCGCCCCCACGCCGGTCTCCGCCACCCGCAGGGCGAGCAGCCCCGGGTTCAGCACTCCGAGGAGCCCGTAGAGCACCCCGGCCATCACGGTGACCGCGAGCATCATCCAGGTGTAGGAGACCGCCGCGGTGTAGAAGATCCCGAAGACGCTGACGGCGACGATGATCGCCGAGGGCACCGGCGCGCCGTGCAGCGGTACCGCGAGGACGAAGCCCGCGCCGATGCCGATGACCGTGCCGAGGACCCGCCGGAAGCCGCGCACCAGCGTCTCCCCGCTCGACGCGGTGTTCACGAACACCCACCAGGTGGCGCCCACGGCCCAGTACCACCGCTCGTGCGAGAGCACCTGACCGGCCGCGAGCGCGAAGGCGCCGCCGAGTGTCGCCTGGATCGCCTGCCGGGTGGTCGTCCTGGCCAGTCCGGTGCCGCCCGGCGGCGGAGGCGCGACAGGGGGCGGCAGCCGGCGCTCGTAGCACCACGCCCCGAAGCGCACGGCCGAGGAGGCGCACAGGGACAGCACGATGGCCGCGAACAGCTCGGGCAGTTGTCCGGGCCCCGTGTGCAGGAACTGCGTCGCGAAGAACATCATGAACGCGAACACCCCGAGCGAGTGTCCGCGCGGTCCCCACCGCCGCGCGTACACGCCCGCGCCCATCACGGCCAGGAAGGCGATGTCGCGCGCCACGGGCACGTCGTGCAGCCCGGCCGCGAGCGCCAGTACGGGAAACCCGACCACCGGCAGCAGAAGGGTGGTGACGACCTGCCGCTTCACCGTCGCGTCGCTCACGGTGAACAGGGCGAGCAGCGCCGCGAGCCCACCGGTGATCGCCGCAACCAGCGAGTGCCCGGCCAGACCGCACACGGTCACCGCCAGCGCGATGCCGATGACGGCCCGCACCGCGAACCGCAACCGCATCCGCCCCGGATCCGGCGCCACGAACACCCTCTTCAGCACGGCTGCCCCGCCCCTTCCGCGTCCGGCTCGATCTGCCCACATGCAAAAGGCGCCGCGGGGATCCGCAGCGCCATCGACAGAAGCATTTCACCACCCGGAGCCCGACTGGCTCAACCGGCACCGATTTAACTGTGCCAATGGACCACCCCATGGCCCGCACGCCGTACCACGGGAGGGCCAACGGATCATTCCGGGCGGTCGTGACGCTCACGGCGTAAGTCCTGCGGGCCGGGGTACTCGCCGAGGGCCCCGTCGTAGGCTGACGGATCTCGAGTCCTAGGAGTCGGCATGCCTGGAGTCATCAACCGCATCAAGCAGTTCGTCCGGAGCCCGCAAGGGCAGCGCACGGTCCGGCAGGCCCGTCGGGCCTCGGCCGATCCCAGGAAGCGGGCCCAGGCCAGGCGGGTGCTCGGCAAGTTCCGAGGGCGTCACTGAGCCTCGGTCACGAGCGGCGTCGTCCGCGCCGCGTACCCGGTCAGGGGCGGGGCCAGGGCTCCGCAGGTGGCCATTGGGGGCGCTGGTCGGCCGGGAGGGTCTGCAGGGCCTGGCCGACCGTTTGGTGGGCGGGGAGCAGTTCCGTGCTGCCGGTCAGCGTCAGCATCTCCGACAGCCGCCGCCCCGTACCCGCGAGCAGCAGTTTGCCCTCGCGGCGGGCGAGCAGCCAGCGCACGGCGAGCAGGCAGTTGAGCCCGCGCGAGTCGCAGAACATCAGCGCCGTCACGTCCAGGACCAGATGCCGGTGCCCGGCCTCGACGGAAGCGCCGAGGGTACGCAGAAAGTACTCCTCGCAGGATTGGTCGAGCTCGCCACTGACCCGCAGCACCGCGGAGTCGGAGCAACTCGCGAGCTCGGTGATGGTCAGGCGATGGGTCTCAGTGGACATCGCACCCCCATGGGCCATCGTACCGAGATCAGCCCAGTGGCCTCTCCCGAAACAGCTCCACGCGGTGCGTCCCCCGACTCTCCCTGCCTCCTGGCCTGCGCTGTCTACCTCTTGTTGTCGATGAGCTTGGCCCGCAGCCGCCCGAGGGTCCGGCTGAGGATGCGCGAGACGTGCATCTGGGAGATTCCCAGCTCCGCACCGATCTCACTCTGCGTCATGTCGGCGGCGAAGCGCATCGCGAGGATCTTGCGTTCGCGGGCCGACAGCGCGGCGATGAGCGGCTTCAGGGAGTGCAGGTCCTCGACCTTGTCCAGTGCCGGGTCGCTGTAGCCGACGTGATCGGCCAGCGTGTCGTCCGAGCCGACGCCGTCGGCCGGGAAGTCCAGAGAGGCCGTGGTGTAGCCGTTGGCCGCGGTGAGACCTTCGCTGATCTCGGCCTCGTCCAGGTCCAGGTGCTCGGCGAGTTCGGCCGTGGTCGGGGTGTGGCCGTTGGCCTGTTCGAGGTCGGTGGTGGCCTTCACCAGATCGAGGCGGAGCTCCTGCAGCCGCCGCGGGACGCGGACGGCCCAGGTGGTGTCGCGGAAGAAGCGTTTGATCTCGCCCATGATCGTCGGCAGCGCGAAGGTGGTGAACTCCACGCCGCGCTGGAGGTCGAAGCGGTTGATCGCCTTGATCAGACCGATCGTGCCGACCTGCACGACGTCCTCGTACGACTCGTCGCGCGGGCGCATCCGATGCGCCGCGTACTGCACGAGGTTGAGGTTCAGCTCCACCAGGGAGTTGCGTACGTAGCTGTGCTCGGGTGTCCCTTCCTCCACTTCGTCCAGGCGGGCGAAGAGCGCCTTGGAGAGGGCCCGGAGGTCTGCCGTGCGCCGACTGCCGCTGCTCGGCCCGGTGAACGGCGGGGGGTACTCGATGTCCGTCGGCCCGACGGCGGCGAGGTCGGGGCCGGCGGTATGTCGTTCGGCGTACGACATCGTGGAGGCTGCGCTGCTGGTCGTCGGGGACACCGTCGTCACTCCCGGTCCAGATGGCGCCCTCCGGGCGAGAGCGCACTGTGCACGGGCTCTTACCCACCATCTCCCGTTACATTCCCGTGACTTGACTCTCCGTATAGGAAGCGCGTTCGGGGGAACTCGGCTCAACCGTGGGATGACACGGGAGGTGGACTGCTGTGATCTGGTGGATGTGGCCGGCCGTGGTGCTTGTCGCACTGCTCCTGCTGGCAGGTGCGGTCCTCGGGGTTCAGGCGAAACGCCGTGGCGGCGGCGCGATCGTGGTCCGGCGGGGGCGCCGCGCCGGACGCGGGGGGATGCGATGATCACCCTGATGCTCGTCGCCGAGCTCACCAAGCGGCCCGTGGTCACGCTCGGCGGGGAGGCGGTGGCCCAGGTCAAGGACACCGTCTTCGACGCGTCGGGCGGAGAGATCACCGGTTTCACGCTGGCCGGCCGCGGGCTGCTGTCCGGGCCGCTCAAACAGAGCCTGCCCTGGTCCGGCGTCCACGCCCTCGGGCCGGACGCGGTGATGATCCCTTCCGCCGATGTCCTGCAGGCCAGGGACGCGGTGGTGGACAAGGACGAGGCCGGCGTCGGCCAGGTGCGGGGCGCCCGCGTACTGAGCGATGCGGGGCTGGAGTTGGGCACCGTGCTGGACGCGGTCGTGGAGAGCGGCACCAGCGGCCGGGTGGCCGGCTTCGAGGTCGCGACCACCGAGGCGATGGGCCGCCACGAGCGCAAGGCGTTCCTGCCCGCGCACGGGCAACTGGCCATGACCGGGGACACGTTGGTGATCCCGGCCGGGCTCGCCGGGCAGGCGGTGGACGACCTCGACGCGCTGGCCGCGGCGTGGGAGCGGACCCGGTCCGCGGGTGGGCCGGGGTTCCGGAAGGGTGACGAGCGATGATGCTGCTCAGCCAGGTCCTGGGGCATCCGGTCATCAGCGCCGATGACGCGCGGCCCGCCGGCGAGGTGGCCGGGCTCGGCATCGATCCGCGGACCCGCCGGATCACGGAGCTGTACCTGCGGGACGCGAGGAGCGGTGGCGACAGTGTTCCCTGGGCGCAGGTGCGCGGCATGGGACCGGACGCCGTGATCATCGACACCGCCGCCGCCGCGACCGAGGCGGTACACGGCGGTTCGCACTCCCGCGCGCACAAGAGGCTGCTTGGCAAGCGGGTTCTCACCGAGTACGGCGAGGACATCGGCACGCTGAGCGAAGTCACGTTCGACCCGGACACCGGCAGCGTCGGCGATCTCTACATCGGCCGCGAACAGGTCCCCGGCAGCCGCCTCGTGGGCCTGGGCTCCTACGCACTGGTCCTCGGCGCGGAGATCCCGCCCGTGCCCACGAGCTGATCCACCCCTCGACGGGCCGGCCACCCCATTGGGTGAGAATGCGCCCCCGGCCGTCGGGCAGCAGAAGCGTCATGCGACCCATCAGTCTGATCGAACACACCATGGAGCGTTGGACGGCCACCCTGTGGACCCTGCTGCTTCCGCCGAAACAGAAGCGCGGGGAAGTGGTCGCCATACTGCGCCGCCAGTGCGACGACAGCGCGTTGATCCTCGGGCGCGAGCGCGTTCTCGTGCCCAACTCGTTCGTCATCGACCTGCCGCCGGAGAGCCACCGGCAGCTCACCACCACCGGCACGGAGCTGAACCGCTATCTGGCCGCTCAGGTGCACCGCCACGCCGCCGAGCAGGGCTACACGTTCGCCGGGCCCGTGGCCGTCAGCCTGCGCTCGGCCGGTGGTGACGCGGTCGGCAGGTTCCAGATCCACGGCCACATCGCCCCGCAGAAGACGGGGTGACCCGCGGGCCCGGCGCCCCCAGCAGAAACGCTGCGTTTCGAGCGAAGCAATATGTGTGTCGGCCGTGAGAGAAATCAGCGGCAGGCGCTCTGAGTATTTCTTGCGCGACACTCGGGACGTATTTTTTCAGCACGCGACGCCCGCCGCACCGTGCTACTGTCGATCTCAGTTGCAGTTGTGGTTCCCAAAAAACTTCAAGTGCCCTCACCGCCTTTTCGGCCGGTGGGAGCACTTTTGTATTTCCGGTCATTTCCGGCGGGGCAATCATCGCGGCGACGCGGAGTCAGCACAGTGCGGCTCCGGGCACTGCCCCGAAGGAGATAGACATGGCTAACGGCACCGTGAAGTGGTTCAACTCGGAAAAGGGCTTCGGCTTCATCGAGCAGGACGGCGGCGGCCCCGACGTCTTCGCCCACTACTCGAACATCGCCGCCCAGGGTTTCCGTGAGCTCCAGGAAGGCCAGAAGGTGAGCTTCGACATCGCCCAGGGCCAGAAGGGCCCGACGGCCGAGAACATCGTTCCCGCCTGACGCTCACGCGTACTTCGCAGCTGGGGCCCGCACCTTGGGGTGCGGGCCCCAGCTCGTGCATTTTCAGCTCCATCCAGGGGTCACGCATTTCCTGCGCGCATATCTTTTCGTTGATATCGCGTTTGCCGTGCCCTGTCCGGAACGTCCGACGTTCCCGCGCATCCGCCCGCAGAACATTGAGCCGGCCGGATTCGCCTCACGCATTTCATCCGGCCCGTTCTCGCGATTCTCCGCGCTGCGTTCTCGCTGCGGAATTCCTTGGTACGTGCCGCATCGAGGAAGGTTCCGCATGAACCGCACACGCTCGAACGACCGCCCTTACCGTGCCCGTTCCGGCTCCGGCTCCGGTTTCGGATCCGCACCGCGCTCCGGCTCCGGCTCGCGTTCCGGCTCCGGCGCACCTCGCCGTTCCGGTGGCTACGGCCGCCGTCCCGCGGCACCCCAGGGCGAGTTCGCCCTGCCGGTCACCGTCACCCCCGCTCTCCCGGCCGTCGAGGCGTTCGCGGATCTCGCGATGCCGGCGCCGCTGCTCGCCGCGCTCACCCGCGAGGGCATGAGCGTGCCGTTCCCGATCCAGGGGGCGACGCTGCCCAATTCCCTCGCCGGCCGTGACGTACTCGGCCGTGGCCGCACCGGTTCGGGCAAGACCCTCGCCTTCGGACTCGCGCTGCTCGCCCGTACGGAAGGCCGGCGCGCCGAGCCGCGTCAGCCGCTCGCCCTGGTCCTGGTGCCCACCCGCGAACTGGCCCAGCAGGTCACCGACGCGCTCACGCCGTACGCCCGTGCCCTGCGGCTGAAGCTCGCCACGGTGGTCGGCGGCATGTCGATCGGCAGGCAGGCCGGTGCCCTCCGCTCCGGCGCCGAGGTCGTCGTCGCCACGCCCGGCCGCCTGAAGGACCTCATCGACCGCGGCGACTGCCGGCTCGACCAGGTCGGCATCACCGTCCTGGACGAGGCCGACCAGATGGCCGACATGGGCTTCATGCCCCAGGTCACCGCGCTGCTCGACCAGGTGCGCCCCGAGGGCCAGCGGATGCTGTTCTCGGCCACGCTCGACCGCAACGTCGACCTGCTGGTCCGCCGCTACCTCAACGACCCGGTGGTCCACTCCGTCGACCCCTCGCAGGGCGCGGTCACCACGATGGAGCACCACGTGCTGCACGTGCACGGCGCGGACAAGAACCAGGCCACCACCGAGATCGCGGCCCGCGACGGCCGGGTGATCATGTTCCTGGACACCAAGCACGGCGTCGACCGTCTGACCGAGCACCTGCTGAACAGCGGCGTGCGCGCCGCGGCCCTGCACGGCGGGAAGTCCCAGCCGCAGCGCACGCGGACCCTGACCCAGTTCAAGACCGGTCATGTGACGGTGCTCGTGGCGACCAACGTCGCCGCGCGCGGGATCCACGTCGACAACCTCGACCTGGTCGTGAACGTCGACCCGCCCACCGACCACAAGGACTACCTCCACCGCGGCGGGCGTACGGCCCGCGCAGGTGAGTCCGGCAGTGTGGTCACCCTCGTGACACCGGGCCAGCGGCGCGACATGAGCCGGCTGATGGCCGCCGCAGGCATCACCCCGCAGACCACGCAAGTGCGCTCCGGCGAGGAGGAGTTGAGCCGCATCACCGGCGCACAGGCTCCTTCGGGCGTTCCGGTCACCATCGCGAGGCCGGTCACCGAGCGCCCCCGGCGCGGCAGTTCCGCCTCCACCCGTGGCCGCCGCAGCCGCAGCGCCCAGGACCGCCGCACCGACCGCGCCCCGCGCCGCCCCGCGCAGGGACCGTCCAGCTCGGCGGCCTAGAACTCGCAGGACCAGCAGGCTCACCCACCTTTGCAGGAGGCACCTTTGACACCGGTTCAGGCACCGTCCAGCGGACCGCAGGTCCGTGACGACATGACCGTCGAGCTCGCCCTGTCGTTGATGGCCGGCGCGGATGCCGGTCATCTGTTCCTGTGCGACGAGGACGACCAGCGCACACGCCTGATCACGCGTGCCCGGCTCATCGAGGTCCGTGAAGGCCCCGCCTACACGGACCAGGTCCGCCTACGGGACGTTCTCGCCCTCACGCGTTGAGCGTCCCACCCCTGTCAGCCGCCCCATCTCCGTACCTGTGAGGCACCATGCGCTGTGTCATCGCCCGTTTCCCGTTCGACCTCACCAAGAGTGGGGTGCTCGACGCGATGAAGGGGGTCAAGCCCGAGCCCGTCACGGGTGACTCCGTCATCGTCGGCCGCCGCCACTACCCCATCAAGCAGGTGGGTGCGGTGATCACCCGGCAGGACCGGCGTGACTTCAGCGCCGCGGAGGTCACCCGCGCCATGCGCCTGCTCGGCTTCACCTGCCGCACCCCTTCCGAGGACGCCGCCCCGCGCGACCTCACCCCGCTCCAGACGGCGTCGGCCCTGCTCGGCGCCCCCACTCCCGTGTAGCGGGAGAAGCACGACACGAACACCAGATCCGCGAAGAGGGCCCTGCCGGCGTATCGGCAGGGCCCTCTTCGCGTTGCCCCTCACCTGCGCCCGTGGGGCACACCACAAAATCTATGTTCGCCATGGTAGACATTGCGCGGTCGCATGATTAAGGTTTCTCTTGTAGCTGGAAACCCAGAGGGAGAACGGAGGGAGCAGACGCCATCAGGATCGCCCGGCCCGAGATCGATTCGGCCCGGGTTACCGCAAGACCCCGGAACGGAAGGTGGTCCTCGGTCACGCATCTGCGATCCCCGCATTTCCGCCCTCTCGCAGGGCCGGACAGCGGAAACAAGAGGTCGGCGCAGCAGTAGAGCCGACGGATGGTGTTGAATTTCCTTCGGGGCCCTGGTGCCGTACGGCACCAGGGCCCCTCGACGCGTTCGCATAACGAGGTGACATGACAGCAGATACCCCGCTCAGTGGTCGTCTGGACGACGACGACTACCCCGCCTACACCATGGGGCGGGCCGCCGAGATGCTCGGCACCACTCCCGGCTTCCTGCGGGCCATCGGTGAGGCCCGCCTGATCACTCCGCTCCGCTCGGAAGGCGGGCACCGGCGGTACTCCCGCTACCAACTGCGGATCGCCGCGCGCGCCCGCGAACTGGTGGACCAGGGGACCCCGGTCGAGGCGGCCTGCCGCATCGTCATCCTCGAGGACCAGCTCGAGGAGGCACAGCGCATCAACGCCGAGTACCGCCGCGCCTCGACGAAGGCGAGCGAAAGCCCGAGCTGAGCCCCGCCCCTCCAAGGAGGGGCCACTCCCCCGGCAGGCCCGGTTCACGCAACCGGAGGCCACACCCCCGGGGCGAGAACCCCGAGCGCGTACGCCCGCGCCACCAGTTCCGTACGGTTCGCCGCGCCCCAGCGCTCGGTCAGGCGGCGCAAGTGGTAGGTGACGCCGTCAGCGGTGAGGCCCGTCCCGCGGGCCGCCTGAGCCGTGGTGGCGCCACCGGCCAGCAGGGCCAGGATGCGGGCCTCGGCCGCGGTCGCGGTCCGGGCGGGCGGTGCCGGCGCGGGGGCGTGTTCCTCACCGAGGACGCGCAGCAGGACCAGGAGCCCGGGGACCGCGTCGGCCGTGTCGCTCACCGGCTCCGCCGTCAGCTCGCCATGGCGACGCACTCCGTCGGCCGCGTCCCAGCGCACCGCGACGGGATAGCGCGAGCGGCGGCCCAGCCGCACGGCTTCGGCAATCCTCAGGACCTGCGTCTTCTCCTCGGGGCGGAAGAGCTCCAGTACGTTGCGGCCGCGCAGGGAGCCGGAGGTCTCGCCCCATTCCGCCGTCATCGCCGGATTGGCGAGGATGATCGCCCCGTTCGCGTCGCACACCGCGATCGGCATCGGGATGCGGTCGAAGAGGGTCATGGCGCGGTTGCGCCACAGCACGGAGTCCGTGGAGTCCACAGGGCGACTCCTTCCAGCCAGGGCGGTCAAAGGCGGGGCAGTCAGAGGCGGGGCAGTCAAGAGCAGGGCGTCGTTCCCCCCTACACAATCATGTAGTGGCACGGCGCTGACCCGCGGGGACCGGCGATCAAGCTGGTCAGGAGTGACTTCCGTACGGCGAAAGGCAGTTGTCACGCCATGCCCCCCACCACCACCGCACCGCTCCCCCAGGACGCCGGCTCCGGCCTCGACGGCGTGCCACTGATCGACATCTCCGCCACGGGGCCAGGATCCGCCCCGCTCCAGCAGGTCATGGAGCTGGTCCGCCGCCACGGGCCCGTGCTGCGACGGCGGCTGCACGGCCGCGACGCGCTGTTCGTGAGCGATCTCGATCTCGTGACCGAGCTCGCCGACGAGACCCGGTTCGCCAAGCATGTCGGGCCCGCCCTGGAGAACGTGCGCGAGTTCACCGCCGACGGACTGTTCACCGCCTACAACGACGAGCCCAACTGGGCCCGCGCGCACGACATCCTGATGCCCGCGTTCGCCATGGGTTCGATGCGTACGTACCACCCGATGATGCTGCGCGTCGCCCGGCGGCTCGTCGAGTCGTGGGACCGGGGCGCGCGCGACGGGCGTCCCGTGGACGTGCCGGGCGACATGACCCGGATGACCCTGGACACGATCGGGCTCGCCGGGTTCGGCTACGACTTCGGTTCCTTCGAGCGGGCCGAGCCGCATCCCTTCGTCGATGCCATGGTGCGCTGCCTGGAGTGGAGCATGACGCGGCTGAGCCGTACGCCGGGCAGCGACCACACGGCGGCGGACGCGGCCTTCCGGGCGGACGCCGGCTATTTGGCGCAGGTGGTCGACGAGGTCATCTCCGCGCGGCAGGGCGGCGCACCCGGCGCGGGCCCCGCCGAGGACCTGCTCGGCCTCATGCTCAGCGCCGCGCACCCGGTCGACGGCACGAAGCTCGACACCGCCAACATCCGCAACCAGGTCATCACCTTCCTGATCGCGGGGCACGAGACGACGTCCGGCGCGATGTCGTTCGCGCTGTACTACCTGGCCAAGCACCCCGCCGTGCTCGACCTCGTGCGGCGCGAGGTCGATGCCCTGTGGGGCGACACCCCCGATCCGGAGCCGACCTTCGACGACGTCGGGCGGCTCACGTACACCCGTCAGGTCCTCAACGAGGCGCTGCGGCTGTGGCCCACGGCCGCCGCGTTCGGCCGCCACGCCCGCGAGGACACGCTACTCGGCGGCCGCGTCCCGCTGCGCAAGGGGCAGGGCGTCACCGTCCTGACGCCGATGCTGCACCGGCAGCCCGTGTGGGGCGACAACCCGGAGCTCTTCGACCCGGCGCGCTTCACCGCCGAGGCGGAGGCCGCGCGCTCCCCGCACGCGTTCAAGCCGTTCGGCACAGGTGAACGTGCGTGCATCGGGCGGCAGTTCGCGCTGCACGAGGCAACGATGCTGCTCGGGATGCTGGTGCACCGCTACCGGCTGCACGATCACGCCGACTACCGGCTCACCGTCAAGGAGACGCTCACCCTCAAGCCCGACGGCTTCACGCTCACGCTGACGCCGCGCACCGCCGCCGACCGCGTGCACGGCACGCTGCCGGGCGTGACTGCCGCCCCCGTCGTGGCGGATCCCGACGCCGCCGTGCTGCCCGCGCGCGTCCTGCCCGGCACCCGCGCGCTCTTCCTGCACGGCAGCAACTACGGGACGTGCCGGGACTTCGCGGCCCAACTCGCGGACGAGGCGGCGTCGGTGGGCTGCGAGACAGAGGTGGCGCCGCTGGACGAGTACGCCGGAGCCCTTCCCTCCGGCCGCCCCGTCATCGTCACCGCCGCCTCCTACAACGGCCGGCCCACCGACGACGCCACGGCGTTCGCCTCCTGGCTGGACGGTGCCCCGCAGGCCGCCGCCGAGAGCGTCACCTACGCGGTCCTCGGCGTGGGCGACCGCAACTGGGCCGCCACGTACCAGCACGTCCCGACGTGCATCGACGAACGGCTCGCGGAGCTGGGCGGGACCCGGCTCCTCGAGCGCACGGCGGCCGATGCCTCGGGCGATCTCGGCAGCGCCGTACGTGAGTTCACCGCGCGGCTGCGCGGGGCCCTCCTGGAGCGGTACGGCGACCCCGCCGCGCTGGAGGCCACGGACGCCTCGGTCTCCTCGGACGCGTACGAGGTCCGCGAGCTGACCGGCGGCCCGCTGGACGCGCTCGCCGCGCGGCACGGTCTCGTCCCGATGACGGTCGGCGAGGCCCACGACCTCACCGCGCCCGGACACCCTCGCACCAAGCGCTTCGTACGGCTCGCGCTGCCGGAGGGCACGACGTATCGCACCGGCGACCACGTCACCGTGCTGCCCGTCAACGCATCGGCGCTCGTCGAGCGGGCCGCCGCCGCCCTCGGAGTGGACCTGGACGCCGTCCTCGACATCCGTGCGAGCCGCCCGCGCCGCGACGGTCTCGCCGTGGACCGCCCGCTGACGGTAGGTCAACTCCTGTCTCATCACGTTGAGTTGCAAGGGCGGCCCACCGCAGATCAGCTCTCCGTTCTCGCCGCCGCCAACCCCTGCCCGCCGGAGCGGGCCGCACTCGCGAATCTCGCCTCCGATGCCGGGGCCCGCGCGGATGACGGACGCACGCTGCTCGAACTGATCGAGGCCTGCCCTGCCCTGCGCGGGGCCCTTGAGTGGCCGCGGCTGCTCGATGTGCTCACGCCGCTGCGGCCCCGCCACTACTCGGTGTCCTCGTCACCGGCCACGCAGCCCGGCCACGTCGACCTGATGGTGTCCCTGCTTGAGGCACCGGCACGCTCGGGCAGCGGGCGGCTGTACCGCGGGACGGGCTCCGGTCACCTCAACGGGGTGCGGCCGGGCGACACCGTCCTGGCCAGGATCCAGCCCTGTCGCGAGGCCTTCCGCATCGACCACGCGGACACCGCGCCCGTCATCATGGTCGCCGCGGGCACCGGCCTCGCCCCGTTCCGCGGGGCCATCGCGGACCGTGCGGCCCTGGTCGCCGCCGGTTCCCAACTGCCGCCCGCTCTCTGCTACTTCGGCTGCGACCACCCGGACGCCGACTTCCTGCACGCGGCGGAACTGCGGGCCGCGGAGTCCGCCGGAGCGGTGTCGCTGCGCCCCGCCTTCAGCGCCTCCCCTGTCGACGGGGTGGCGTTCGTACAGCACCGCATGGCGGCGGAGGGCGAGGAGGTGTGGGCCCTGCTGACCGCCGGAGCGCGGGTGTACGTGTGCGGCGACGGCTCCCGCATGGCCCCGGGCGTACGGGACGCGCTGCGCGCGCTCCACCGGAACCGCACGCCAGGGGCCACGCCCGCGGATTCCGCCCGCTGGCTGGACGGGCTGACCGCGGAGGGGCGTTACGTGGAGGACGTGTACGCCGCGGGATAGGGAAAGCGGGACACGTGTCTCACGCCGGGCCGGGCGCTCCCGGCCCGGCGGCCGGGTCAGCGGGCGGGGTCGGCAGCCGGGTCGGCGGGGAACAACTCCCGCAACGCGTGCGCCGTTTCGTCGCTGTGGATGTGGTGCAGGCCCCTGATGCCCAGGCGGGCCGCGCCGGTCAGGTTGTGTTCCAGGTCGTCGATCATGACGCAGGCGGACGGGTCGACGCCGAGGAGGTCGCAGGCCGTCCGGTAGATGCGGCGGCCCGGCTTGCGGGAGCCGATCCGGCTGGAGATCACCACGACGTCCGCGAGCGCGTCCAGGTCGTAGCCCTGGTAGCAGTCGTCGCCCAGGGCGTTCGACACGATCGCCACCGGGACGCCCTGGTCGCGCAGCCCGCTCAGCGCCGCGAGCATCGTCTCGTCCGGTCGCATCCCCGCACCGATCGCGGTGACGAGGCCCGCGGGTTCGACGTCCACGCCCTTCTCGCGCAGCCGCCCCGCGATGCCCCGCTCGAACTCGGCCTCGCTCATGCGTCCGCACTCGTGCTCCACGAGGAGCGCCGAGGACTCCGTGTCCTCGCGGAAGAGCCGCTCGATCAGGAGCGGATCGTCGCTCACCCGCGTGGACCAGGCACGGAACGAATCGAGCACGCTGGTGGTCAGCACCCCGCCGAAATCGGTGAGCACCGCACGCGGTGGGCCTTCCGCCCTCGCCTCGAGCACCTCGTCCACTGCTGCCTCCTCAAGTCCCGCCCTTGGCGGCGTAGTCGAATCGTCGGTCGAGGATCTCAAGGACCCGCTCTCCCCAGCGCAGGTTCGACTCCTCCAGGGACCTGCCGGCCATCAGTGTGAGGTAGGGGCCGACGCGCTCGGCCTCGCGCAGGTACGTCTCTTCCTCGCGGCCACCGAGGAGGTGCAGGCGCAGCCGTTCGTACCGGGCGAGCTTGCCCCGCGACCACTCCATGCGCTCCTCGATCAGCGCGCGGGTGGCGGTCGGGTCGCCGCCGTCCATCGCCTGCACCTTGACCATGAGTTCGTCCCGGATGGCGATGGGGCGGGGCGGCTCGGCGGCGAAGTCGTGCAGATCCCGCAGGCCGGTGTCGGTGAGCGTGAACATCCGCTTGTTCGGCCTGCGTTCCTGCTGCACCACGCGTGCGTCGATCAGGCCGTCGGCGGCGAGTCGCTCCAGCTCGCGGTAGAGCTGCTGGGGAGTCGCGGACCAGAAGTTCGACACGGAGACGTCGAAGATCTTGGCCAGGTCGTAGCCGGACGACTCACCCTCCAGGAGCGCCGCGAGCACCGCGTACTTCAGAGACATCTGGACACCGTACACCGATGTGATTACTCTCCTTCGCACCTACTCAACAAGTTGACTATCAACGATTCTCAACGCTTACCTGCGAGGTGTGGGCATGCAGGCTTTCCGCAAGGCCGTCGAGGCCAACGATCACGCGGCCATCGAGGCGCTCCTGGCCGAGGACGTGGTCTTCTCCAGTCCGGTCGTGTTCCGCCCCTACCCGGGCAAGGCGACGACCGCCGCGATCCTGCGCGGCGTCACGCGGGTCTTCGAGGATTTCCGGTACGTACGCGAGATCAACGACCCCGGGGGCCGCGACTCCGCGCTCGTCTTCGAGGCACGGGTCGGCGACCGGCAGATCACCGGCTGCGACTTCCTCCACCTCGACGAGGAGGGGCTGATCGACGAATTCACGGTGATGGTCCGCCCCCTGTCGGCCGCGCAGGCGCTCGCGGCGGCCATGGGCGCCCAGTGGGAGCAGATCAGCAAGGAGGCGGCGGACGCGTAGGCGGCGTCCGGCGGTCACCAGGCCCGAGCCGACCGGACGAGGTGGTCGTGCACGAGGGCGACGTGCGGGTTGTCCGCGGAGCCCGGGCGACGCACCAGGAAGCCGGTGTTGATCGGGGCGTCCTCCGGATCGTGGAGGAGGGTCAGAGCACCGGCGGCCAGGGCGTCGCGGCACAGGTAGCGGGGCAGCACGGCGAATCCCGCGCCCGCGGTGACCGCCGAGAGCACGCCGCGCAGGTCAGGGACCGTGACGGAGGCCTCGCAGGTCAGCCGCTTGCCGAAGACGTGCCGCCAGTAGCGGCGGGCGATCGGCAGGTCATCGGCGTAGCTCACCAGGGGGACGCCGAGCAGGACCCCCGGGCCGTCCGCTGCGACCCGCGCGCCGCCGCCGATGCGCTCGGCCCACATGGGGGCCGCGACCAGGACGAACTCCTCGTCCGCCAGCGGCACCGAGCTCAGCGAGCGCCCGCGGGGGCGGGCCGTGGCGATCACCAGGTCGTGCCGTCCCGCCCTCAGCTCGTCCAGGAGCCGGTCGGTCAGGCCCGTCGTCACGCGGAGCCTGACCCCCTGCTCGATCAGCGGTGCAAGCGCGGGCAGCGCGCAGTGGCAGAGCATCTCCGCCGGGCCCGCCAGGTGGACGGGCTCGGCGGGGGCGCCGTCAAGGGGGCCGCCGTGACCGGTGACGGCGGCTAGGGCATCGAGGGGATCGACGACCCGGGCGGCGAGCGCGTCCGCGTACGGCGCGGGGGTCACGCCCCGCGGCAGCCGCTCGAACAGTTCCCGGTCGACCTGCCGCTCCAGGGCCCGGATCTGGGTGGTGACGGTGGGCTGCGAGAGACCGAGCACCCGGGCCGCGGCGGTGAAGGAACCCGACCGGTACACGGCGAGAAACGTCCGCAGCAGGTTGAGGTCCAGCGGGCCACCGGCGGCCGGCCCGCCCAATCCGTGCGGCCCGCCCAGTCCGTTCGCCCCGCCCAACCCGTTCGCCCCGCCCAACCCGTTCGATCCGCCCAACCCGTTCGGCCCGCCCGGTTCGGCCGCTGCGGTTATTCCCGGCGATCCATCGGAATTCCTATCTCCCATATGGGTCAGCCTATTGGATTTCGTGGGGCGTACCCGCCTACCTTCGAGGACAGCACCGCCTGACGCTCTGAGCACAGAACGTCAGAGATTCCAGCCTCGGAGAGACACCATGTCCAAGATTCTGTTCGTCGTGACCGGCGCCGACCACTGGACGCTGGCTGACGGCACCCAGCACCCGACCGGCTTCTGGGCCGAGGAGGCCGTGGCGCCGTACGAGGCGTTCAAGGCCGCCGGGCACGAGATCGTCGTCGCGACGCCGGGCGGCGTCGTGCCGACCGTCGACCAGGCGAGCCTCGCGCCCGAGTTCAACGGCGGTGAGGAAGGCGCCGAGAAGATCGCCACCACGCTCGCGGAGATCGCCGAGTTCCTGAAGCCTCTCAAGCTGGAGGAGGTCGACCTCGCCGAGTACGCCGCGGTCTTCTACCCCGGCGGCCACGGCCCCATGGAGGACCTCGCCGTCAACGCCGCGTCCGGCAGGCTGCTCAGCTCCGCGCTGGAGATCGGCATGCCCGTCGGCGTCGTCTGCCACGGGCCCGCCGCTCTGCTCGCGGCCACCAGGGAGGACGGCTCCAACGCCTTCGCGGGGTACGAGCTGACCGGCTTCACCAACGCCGAGGAGACACAGTCCGGCTTCGCCGACAAGGCCAAGTGGCTCCTCCAGGACCGGCTCGTCGCGGCGGGCGCCGACTTCCGGGAGGGCGAGGCGTGGGCCCCCAAGGTGGTCGTCGACCGCAACCTGATCACCGGCCAGAACCCGGCGTCCTCGGCTCCCCTGGCGGATGAGCTGCTCAAGAAGCTGGCCTGACCTCATGGGCAACGACCGGCTCGAAGAGGTCCTCGACGCCACCTACGACTCCCTCACGCGGTACGGCGTACGGCGCACCACGATGGACGACATCGCCTCCACGATGGGCGTGTCCCGGTCAGCGGTCTACCAGTACGTACGCAACAAGGACGACGCCTTCCGCAAGCTCGCCGAGCGTCTGCACGCCGAGGCGCTCGCGCGGGCCCGGCAGGCGGCGGCCGAGGAAACCTCCGCCGCCGAACGCGTCCGGGGGGTCCTCGCCGCCAAGCTCGACCTGGTCCTGCGCCTGGCCGGCGACTCGCCGCACTCGGCCGAACTGCTCGACGCGAAGGCGCGCCTCTTCGGCGACATCTGCGACGGGTTCACCGGCTCGCTGCGGCGCCTGCTCATCGACCTGTTCACCGAGGCGGGGACCACGGCCGCGGTGGAGCCCGCCGAAGCCGCCGACATCTGCATCGCCCTGGTCATGGGCCTGGAGTCGGTGTCCGACGGCCGCGAGCTCTTCGGCCCCGCCACGGACGCGCTCCTGACCGGGCTGCTCGGATCGCCGGTCGCCACGACGGCCACCGCCTGAACGGACCCCCGCTCCTCCCCGGCCACACCCTCTCGCCCCACCCCCTGCACAGCCGCACCTGAGACATACCGAGGAGACCCCTCATGCACCACCCCGAAGCCCTCGTCCCCGAAGAGGCGTCCGGTTCCGAAGCGTCCGGCTCCGGAGCGCTCGCCCCCGAAGCCCTCGTCGCCGGGCTCCGTGCCACCTTCGCCACCGGCCGCACCCGGCCCCTGGCCTGGCGCGAGGAGCAGCTCACCCAGCTGCGCGCCCTGTTCACGGAGCACCGCGAGGACATCGCGGACGCCCTCCACGCCGATCTGCACAAGCCCCGCACCGAGGCGTACACCGCCGAAGTCGACTTCCCCGTACGGGAGATCGACCACACGCTGGCCCACCTGAGCGACTGGCTGAGCCCGCAGCCGCTCGCGCCCGGCGCGCTCGCGGGACTGCCCGAGGGCTCCACCGCGGGTACGCAGTACGAGCCGCTCGGCACCGTCCTGATCATCGCGCCGTGGAACTACCCCGTCCAGCTGCTTCTCGTCCCCCTCGTGGGCGCTCTGGCCGCGGGCAACACGGCCGTCCTCAAGCCGAGTGAAGTCACCCCGGCCACCTCGCGGTTGATCGCCCGCCTCATCCCGCAGTACCTGGACACGGAGGCGGTCGCCGTCGTCGAGGGCGGCGTGCCCGAGACCACGGCGCTGCTCGCCCAGCGGTACGACCACATCTTCTACACGGGCAACGGCGCCGTCGGACGCATCGTGATGCGCGCGGCCGCCGAGCACCTCACCCCGGTCACCCTCGAACTCGGCGGCAAGTCGCCGGTGTTCGTGGACCGGGACGTCGATCTCGCCGCTGTCGCCACCCGCCTGGCCGAGTCCAAGTTCCGCAACGCCGGCCAGACATGCGTGGCCCCCGACTACGTCCTGACCGACCCGGACACCGCGCCCGCGCTGGCCGAGGAGCTGCGCACGGCCGTGGAGCGGGTGTTCGGCCCGGACCCCAAGTCCTCGGAGGCGTACGGACGCATCGTCAACGAAAGGCACTTCGACCGGGTCTCGGCGCTCCTCGGCTCCGGAACGACCGCGTTCGGCGGGCAGAGCGACCGCGACGACGTGTACATCGCGCCGACCGTGCTCACCGACGTGCGGGCCGACGAGCCGGTGATGCGGGAGGAGATCTTCGGCCCCGTACTGCCGATCGTGAACGTCGGCGGGCTCGACGAGGCCATCGCCTTCATCAACGACCGCGACAAGCCGCTCGCCCTCTACGGCTTCACCGAGAGCGAGACCGCCCGGCGGCGTCTCGCCGCGGAGACGTCGTCGGGCGGTCTCGGTTTCGGTCTCCCGATGGCTCATCTGCGCGTTCCCGAGCTGCCGTTCGGCGGCGTCGGCGAGAGCGGCGTCGGCAACTATCACGGGCCGCACTCCATCGCCACGTTCAGCCACCGCAAGGCCCGGCTCGACGTTCCGCTGGGCTGACCCGGGGGTGGATGGTCACGGAGGTGAACTTCCGTGCCTCCTCTCATGACCGCGGGTCCGCCGGGCCGAGCAACGCGTCGAGCCCGGCGGTCAGTTGCTCCGGCCCGCCCCGCCCGGCCAGCGCGATGGCGGTGGCCCGCAGGCGCGGGAACTCCTGCGCGGGCATGCGGTGCAGGCCAAGGCGGAAGGCCGGATCCGGTTCACCGGGCTCGTCGTCCATGGCCCGCAGCTCCACGAGGAGATAGCCGAGCAGCCACGCCGTGAACGCCCGGTGCACCTCCACCGTGCGGCGCTCGCCGAGCCCCGCGCCGTGGAGCAGGGCAAGGACGCGCTCGTCGCCGCGCAGGACGGCAGCCGGGCGGCGGGCCAGCGGGGTGGACAGCAGGCGGGTGGCGAGCAGCGGAACCATGTTCGGGTGCCGCAGCGCGACGCCGTGGGTGGCGAGCGCGATGCGGCGCAGCTCCCCTCTCCAGTCCTCGGCCTCGGGCCGACCGGCCAGATCGTCCTCCAGCTCCTGGTGGAACGCCTCGACCAAGCCGTCCAGGAGGGCACCCTTGCCGGCCGCGTACCGGTAGAGGGCCATCGCCTCCACACCCAGTTCCGCGCCGAGCTTGCGCATGCTCAGGCCGGAGAGCCCGTCGCGGTCGACGATCTCCAGGGCCGTGGCCAGGACACGTTCCCTGCTGAGCCGTCCGTAGCGCCCGCGGTCGCTGGCGCGCCGCCCCTCGGACGGGTTCGCGTCTCCACCTTGCGGCATGTCCGCCACCTCCACCTCTTCGGCCCCCTTGACCACAGGGAGCATCGGGTGCAAAGTCGTACATATACGACGTAAACGTACGTAGTCAGCGTACAGCGTCCGACCTCTCAGGAGCGTCGCGCCATGACGCACAGCGAGCCGATGTCGGCGGATCTGGTCCAGGTGGAGCGCGACCTCGCGCGGATGTCGGACGGCAACGTCGTCCGCGTCACCGCCGGCGGCCCCGTCTTCGGACATCCGTTCCCGGTGCGCGCCGTCCGGCCGACGACCTTCGTGTCCGCACTCCCCCGGCGCGACCGGGCCGCCCTCATGGTGATCGCCGCGGGCTGGGCGCTGAGCTTCCTGTGGTTCTGGTCCTGGTGGCTGCAGCCGGAGCACCGCGTCGGCTGGGCGGGCCTGATCATCAACAGCGCCCTGCTGCTCTACCTCACCGGGCTCCCCTGCTACTTCTTCGTCACCGCGCTCCGCCTGCGCCGCGTCGACCCGGAGCTGCCGGTCCCCGCGCTCCCGGTCGCCTTCGCCGTGACCCGCGCCCCCTCGGAGCCGTGGCCCACCGCCCGGCAGACGCTCGAGGCGATGCTGGCCCAGGACTTCCCGCACCCGTACGACGTATGGCTGTGCGACGAGGACCCGACCGACGAGATCATCGCCTGGTGCCGCACGCACCGGGTACGGATGTCCTGCCGACGCGGCGTGCTCCTGTACCACCGCAGCCACTGGCCGCGCCGCACCCGCTGCAAGGAAGGCAATCTCGCCTACTTCTACGACAACTGGGGCTACGGGCGTTACGACGTGGTCGCGCAGCTCGACTGCGACCACGTGCCCGCGGCGACCTACCTCGCCGAGATGGTCCGCCCCTTCGACGACCCCGCCATCGGATACGTCGCCGCACCCAGCATGTGCGATGCCAACGGCGCGGTGTCCTGGTCGGCACGGGGACGCCTGCACCGCGAGGCCGTCTGGCACGGCGCGGTGCAGCTGGGGCACAGCGACGGGCTCGCCCCGATGTGCATCGGCTCCCACTACGCCGTGCGCACCCGCGCGCTGCGGGACATCGGGGGTCTCGGTCCGGAGCTCGCCGAGGACTTCTCCACCACGTACCTGCTCAACTCGGCGGGCTGGCACGGGGCGTTCGCGATCGACGCCGAGGCGCACGGGGACGGGCCGCTCACCTTCGGCGACATGATCACGCAGGAGTACCAGTGGTCGCGGAGCCTGACCACGATGCTCCTGGGCCTGCTGCCGCGCCATCTGCGACGGCTGCCCCTCGTACTGCGGCTGCGCTTCTCGTACGCCCTCGCCTACTATCCGCTCCTCGGCCTGATGATCACCGCGGGCCTCACGCTCCCGCCGATCGCCATCCTCACCGGGCTGCCGTGGATGAACGTCAACTACCTGGATTTCCTGGCCCACTTCTGGTCCATGCCCGTGTGGCTGCTCCTGACCCTGTACCTGATGCGCCGCCGCGGCATGCTCCGCCCGCACACCGCGCCGGTGATCAGCTGGGAGACGTGGCTCTTCGCGCTCGCCCGCTGGCCCTTCGTCATCCTGGGTCTGTTCGGCGCCGTCGCGCAGAAGCTGCGACCGCGGCCGGTGACCTTCAAGGTCACGCCCAAGGAGACCGGCGGACCACGACCGCTGCCCGTCAGGCTCACCCTGCCGTTCGTCGTGCTGGCGGCCGCCTTGTCCGGCGTCGCCCTGGTGGGCGAGCTGACGAGTCCTTCGGCCGGCTATGTCTTCCTCTGCCTCCTCGCCGCCATGGCCTACGCGGTCGTCGCCCTCGCCGTCCCGCTGCTCCATGTGCGGGAGGCGGCACGAGCCGCGGACGTCCCCTTCGGCCGCGCGCTGTCGACCGCACGTCTCCCGGTCGCCCTCGGCGTTCTGGTGTCACTGCCGGTCGCCACCGCCACCGTCTTCTACCCGGCGTACGTCGCCGCCGTCCTGAGCCGGTGAACTGACATGAGCGCACCCTCCACCATCCTCGTCACCGGCGGCGCGGGCTTCATCGGGAGCCACACCTGCGTCGAACTCCTCGACCACGGCTACGAGTTGATCGTGATCGACGACTATTCCCACAGCACCCCGCAGGTCTTCACGCGGGTGGAACGGATCGCCGACCGCTTCGTCGGCGCCGTCTATGAACTGGACATCCGTGATCGACGCGCCCTGTCGGCCGTTTTCGACCGCCACTCCGTGGACGCCGTCGTGCACTTTGCCGCGCACAAGGCCGTGGGCGAGTCGACACGGATGCCCGTCCAGTACTACGACAACAACGTCGGCGGCACGACCGCCCTGCTCCGGGTCATGCACGAACACGGCGTGCACCAGATGGTGTTCTCCTCGTCCTGTTCGGTCTACGGCGACGCCGGGCGCGGCCCGCTGGACGAGTCCACGCCCGCCCGCCCCACCAATCCGTACGCGGCGTCCAAGTGGATCTGCGAGCAGGTGCTCGCCGATGTGTGCGCCCGCTGCCCCCAGTGCACGGTGCTCGCCCTGCGCTACTTCAACCCGGTCGGCGCCCACCCCAGCGGACTGCTCGGCGAGGACCCGGGCGGCGTCCCCGACAATCTGATGCCGTACGTGGCGCAGGTCGCCGTCGGGCGGCGTGAGCGGCTCCCCGTGTTCGGCGACGACTACGCCACGCCCGACGGCACCGCGATCCGCGACTACCTCCACGTCATGGACACCGCCGAGGCCCACCGCATCGCCCTTGACCACCTCGCCGACGGGCCGGGCCTTCGGGTGTTCAACCTCGGTGTCGGCAGCGGCCGTTCGGTCCTCGACGTCATCGCCGCGTTCGGCGCGGCCTGCGGCAGGGCCATCCCGTACCAGATCATGCCGCGCCGCCCCGGCGACGTGACCGAACTCGTCGCCGACGCGCGCGCCGTGGCGCGCGCCTGGGGCTGGCGCCCCAGCCGGGGACTCCCCGAGATGTGCCGGGACGCATGGCGCTTCCAGCAGCTCAACCCCCATGGCTACGCCGGCCCCGGCCGGCGCCCGAACGGCAAACAGCAAGCCCCGTGAGACAGGCACGACCCTTAAGGAGCGACGTCATGCGGATGACAGTGATCGGCACCGGATACGTGGGAACGGTGCACGCCGCCTGCATGGCCGACATCGGCCATCAGGTCCTCGGCATCGACATCGACGCCGAACGGATCGCGTCCCTCTCGGCGGGCCGGGCACCCATCCACGAGAGCGGCCTGGACGAACTGCTCGCACGGACCGTCGCGTCGGGCAGGTTGCGCTTCTCCACCTCGCTCGCCGAGGGCGCCGCGTTCGCCAGGACACACTTCGTGTGCGTGGGCACCCCGCAGCGACCCGACAGCCACGCCGCCGACCTCCGGTACGTGGACGCCGTCGTGGACGGCCTGGCCCCGCATCTGCGGCCCGGCAGCCTGATCGTGGGCAAGTCGACCGTGCCGGTGGGCACCGCCGCCCGGCTCGCGGATCGCCTCGCCCCCTTGGCCCCGGGCACGGAGGTCGCCTGGAACCCCGAGTTCCTCCGCGAGGGATCCGCGGTCCAGGACACGATGAGCCCCGAGCGGCTCGTCGTCGGCGTGACCTCGCGTCACGCCGAGGGAGTGCTGCGGGCGATCTATACGCCCATGCTGCGCGCCGGAGTGCCGTTCTTCAGCACCGACCCGGCCACCGCCGAGCTGGTCAAGGTGGCGGCGAACTCGTTCCTCGCCACCAAGATCTCCTTCATCAACGCCATGGCCGAGGTGTGCGACGCCGCGGGCGCCGACGCGTCGGTCCTGGCCGAGGCCATCGGCGCCGACTCGCGGATCGGCCCCCGCTTCCTCGCACCCGGGCTCGGCTTCGGCGGCAGCTGCTTCCCCAAGGACATCCGGGCCTTCGCCGCGCGCGCCGAGGAGATCGGCGCGGGCGAGGCGGTGGAGTTCCTGCACGAGGTCGACCGGATCAACACCCGGCAGCGCTCGCGCACCGTCGACCGGGCACGCCGGCTGCTCGGCGGCTCGTTCACCGGCCGCAGGGTCGGGGTGCTCGGCGCGGCGTTCAAGCCGGGCAGCGACGACGTCCGGGACTCGCCCGCGCTGGTCGTGGCGGCGGCCCTGCACCACCAGGGCGCCACGGTCCGTGTGCACGACCCGCAGGCCATCGACAACGCGCGCGAGGCCCATCCCGATCTCGCCTACGCCCTGGACGTCGACAAGGCGTGCGAGGACGCCGATCTGGTCCTGCATCTCACCGACTGGCCCGAGTACCGGGACATCGATCCCGCGGCGCTCGCCGCTCTCGTGCGCTCCCCCGTCCTCCTGGACGCCCGCAACAGCCTGGACCCCCGGTCCTGGTCGGCGGCCGGCTGGACCGTGCACGCGCCGGGCCGCCCGCTGCTCTCCCGGGATGCCGACTCGCAGCCCGAGGCGGCCGTGCTCACCGGAGGTGCGTCATGAGGGTCGCGGTCACCGGCGGTGGCGGATTTGTCGGCTCCCACCTCTGCGAGGCCCTGCTGAGCAGGGGCGACACGGTCTACTGCCTGGACAATTTCTGCACCGGTGAGCCGCGCAACGTCGCCCACCTGCGCGACGCGCCCCGCTTCCGGCTGATCCGGGCCGACGTGACGACGCCGTTCGACGTGCCGGGCCCGGTGGACTCCGTGGCCCATCTCGCGAGCCCCGCGTCGCCGCCGGACTACCACCGGCTCGCCCTGGAGACCCTGGCCGTCGGCAGCCACGGCACCGAGAACGCCCTGCGCCTGGCCCAGCGGCACGGCGCCCGCTTCCTGCTCGCCTCCACCAGCGAGGTCTACGGCGACCCGGAGGTCCACCCGCAGCCGGAGGAGTACTGGGGGCACGTCAATCCGGTGGGCCCGCGCAGCGTCTACGACGAGGCCAAGCGGTTCGCGGAGGCGCTGGCCATGGCGTACCGGCGCAGCCACGGCGTGGACGTGGGCATCGTACGGATCTTCAACACGTACGGGCCGCGGATGCGGCCGCACGACGGACGCGTGGTCTCCACCTTCGTCCGCCAGGCCCTGGCCGGCCGGCCGCTGACGCTCTACGGCGACGGCAGCCAGACCCGCAGTTTCTGCTACGTCGACGATCTCGTCCGGGGCCTCGTCGCGATGCTCGACAGTGACCGCAGCGGTCCGGTGAACCTAGGCAATCCCAGCGAGCGCACCGTCCGCGAACTGGCCGAACTCGTCCTGCGCATCGCCGGATCGACCTCGCGGATCGTCTGCCGCCCGCTGCCCGTCGACGATCCGACCCGCCGCCGCCCGGTGATCAACCGGGCCGTGGAGCAGCTCGGCTGGATGCCCCGCGTCCCGCTCGACGAGGGCCTTCGGCAGACGGTGGCGTGGTTCACCGGGCGGTCCGCACCGCGGCCCGCGCGGGTGCCCGTGGAGGCCTGATCCCCATGACCGGGAAAGCCGCAGCCTCAGCCGGCCGGCGCCGCACCGCCCCCGGCATCCTCACCGCCGCGCTCGTGCTGCTCGGCGCGAGCGGCTGTGCGGCCACCCCGCACTACGCGCCGACGGCCCATACGTACTACGTCAGCCCGCGGGGCGACGACCAGAACGACGGTTCCTCTCCGGGGCAGGCCTGGCGTTCCCTCGCCCGCGCCGAGCGTGTGGCGCTCGAACCGGGCGACCGGCTGCTCCTGGAGGGCGGCGCGCGGTTCACCGGCACCGTCACCCTGGGCAGCGCCGAGGCGGGCCGTGCGGACCGGCCCGTGGTGGTCGGCTCGTACGGCGACGGCCGGGCGACGGTCGATGCCGAGGGCTCCCCCGGCATCTCCGTGCACAACACGGCGGGCGTGCAGATCCGCGACCTCACCGTCACCGGGGACCGCGCCGCCTACGCGCGCGACGGCGGCATCAACCTGTACGCCGACCGTCCGGGCGGCGGCAAGCTCACCGGCGTCCTGGTCTCGGACGTCAGCGTCTCCGGTTTCCAGGTGGGCATCGCGGTCGGCGGCGTGGAGAAGGGCAACGGCTTCAAGGACGTGACGGTCCGTCAGGCGAAGCTGCACGGCAACAAGGACGCCGGTCTCCTGACGTACGGCCCCACCTTCGAGCCCACCCAACCCGCCTACGCACACCAGGACTTCGACATCTCGGGCGTCGACGCGTACCGGAACACCGGTGATTCCGACGCGGACGACCGCCACACCGGCGACGGCATCATCCTCGGCGCCGTGCGCGACGCCACGGTGCGTGACTCCAGCGCGCACGACAACGGCTCCACGTCCTCCGGCGACGCGCCTTCCGGCCCGGTGGGCATCTGGGCGTACGACGCCAAGGACGTGCTCCTCGAGCACAACACCGCCTACCGCAACCACACGGGCTCGAAGGTCGACGGAGCCGGGTTCGGCTTCGACGAGAACGTCTCGGACTCGACGATGCAGTACAACCTGGCGTTCCACAACGACGGCCCGGGCTTCTACGCGTACACCCGCAAGGCGAACGGCGCGCACAAGGACAACACGATCCGCTACAACATCACCTCCGACGACGGCCGCAAGCTGCCGCGCTTCGGCGGGCTCGCCGTCTACGGCCACGACGTGCGCAACCTGCGGATCTACCAGAACACCGTGGTGATGACGGCCCTGGAGAACGGCAAGAGCGGTCCCGCCCTGCGCCTGATGGACGGCGAGACGGGCGTCAGCGTCCGCAACAACACCTTCGTCACCGACGGTTCCCCGCTCGCCCTGGTGGACCGGGGCCTCACCGCCGAGAACGCCCTGGTGCAGGGCAACAACTACCGGGCACCGCAAGGCCGGTGGACCGTGCAGTGGGGCGACCGCGCCTACACCGGCCTCGCCGCCTGGCGCGCCGCCACCGGCCAGGAACGCGTCGACGGACGGTCCTCCGGCCTGACCGTCGACCCCTGTCTCGCCGGCGGGGAGCTGCCCTCCATCACGTCCCCCGGGGACGCCCGGCTCTTCGTCCCCGACTGCGATGCCCTCGCGGACAAGGGGCTCGACCTGCGCGCACTGTTCGGCATCGACCCCGGTTCCGTCGACTACTTCGGCCGGACCGTCGGCACGCCCCCGCCGGTCGGGGCCGCGCTGCCCGCGCCGGACTGAGGCGGCGGAGCGGGCCGAAGATGCAGGCGCCCACGGCCATGCCTACGATCGATACAGCGAGACCCCAGGTTGACGCGCGATTCGCGGCCGGGTGTCCCTGCCACGCAGGGAGGCGCTTTGCCATTGCTTCGGTCCTACCCCCGGGATCCACCACGGGCGCACCGGCTCATGACCGCCTACGTCGTCCTGGTCGCCACTCTCACCACCGTGTACATGACCCTCCCCGGCCTGCGGGCCGCGCTCTGGGCACTCATCGGTCTCGGCGGCGTCGCAGCCGTCCTCATCGGTGTGCACGTCCACCGGCCCGCGCACCGCTGGCCGTGGTGGGTGCTCGCGACGGGGCTGCTCGCGTTCGCGGCGGGCGACACGTACTACAACGTGGTCGAGCAGTACTTCCAGGCGTCGAATCCGTTCCCTTCCCCGGCCGACGCCTGCTACCTCGCGGTGTATCCGCTGCTCGCCGCGGGCCTCTTCGGGCTCGTGTACTACCGCTGGGCGGGCCGTGACCTGCCGAGTCTGCTGGACGCGCTGATCATCACCGGTGGGCTCGCGCTGCCCGTGTGGGTCTACCTCGTCCAGCCGCTCACCGAGGTGGAGGGCCTGACCTGGCCGCAGCGCGCCATCAGCATCGCCTACCCGCTGGGCGACGTACTGGTCCTCGCCCTCCTGGCGCGGCTGCTCACACCGGGCTCCGTGACCGGCCACAATCCCGCCGTGGGCCTGCTCGTGCTCGGTACGTTCACCTTGCTCACCTTCGACATCGCGTACGGGATCCTGCAGCTCAACGGGTTGTGGCAGACCGGCACCCTCCTGGACACGGGCTGGATCGTCTTCTACACGGCGTGGGGCCTCGCCGCGCTGCACCCCTCGATGGTCGAGCTGACCGCGTACACGCATCAGCGCCAGAGCCTGCTCCCGCCGCCGCGCAGGCTCGTGCTGCTCGCCGCGGCCACGCTCATCGCCCCCGCGATCCTGCTCGTGGAGGCTCTGCTCGACAGCGCGCATGACGCGGCCGTCATCGCCGCGTTCTCCGGCACCCTGTTCCTCCTGGTGATCCTGCGGCTCGCGGGCATGGTCGTGGCGCACCGCAAGGCCGTGGACCGCGAGCTCGCGCTGCGCGGCGCGGCCGCGTCGCTGGTGGCCGCGATCACCACGGAGGAGATCGTCGAGACCTGCCGGACGACGGTCGCCGCGCTGTCCGGGCCGGGGGCCAGGGCCGGAACCCTGCTCCTGGAGGCGGGCGACTCCCCGACGTTCCCCGACGCCGCCCCGGACACGCGCCGCACGCGGCTGGTCCGGGCCGCCGCGCTCGGCCCGGAGATCGCCGCCCGCATCGATGCCTCACAGAGCGCCCTGGTCTGCCCGATGGCCCGGCGCGACCGTCCGGCCGGGGACGATCCGCCGGGCGTGCTGATCGCCTCCGGCTCCGAGAAGCAGCTCACCGAGATCTGGGGCTCCCTGGAGATCCTCGCCTCGCACGCGGGCCTGGCGAAGGAACGCATCACACTCCGGCAGGAGATCATCCGGCAGGAGAGCGAGGCGTACTTCCGCACGTTGGTGCGCAACGCCTCCGACGTCATCCTCATCGTCGACGACGACAACACCGTCCGGTACGCGAGCCCGTCCGCGCAGGCTGTCTTCGGGGACGTGCCGCTGGTCGGGGCGGAGCTGCCGGAGCTGGTGGACCCTCGGGACAGGCAGCGGGCCGCGCGGGTACTCGCGGCCATGCGCGGCGGCGGCCTGCGGGAGCCCCACGACTACTGGTGGATGCCGCGGGACCGCGGACGCATCGAGGTGGAGGTGCGGTGCAGCGATCTGCAGCAGGACCCGACCGTGCGGGGACTCGTCGTCACTCTGCGGGACGTGACCGAACAGCGTCAGCTGGAGCACGAGCTGACCCAGCGGGCCTTCCACGACGCGCTGACCGGCCTGCCCAACCGGACCCTGCTCCTGGAGCGCATCGAGCGGGCACTGCTGCGCGGCCGCCGTGAGTCGACGCTGACGTGCGTGCTCTTCATCGACCTCGACGACTTCAAGGTCGTCAACGACACCTTGGGGCACTCGGTCGGCGACCGGCTGCTGGCCGCCGTCGGTTCCCGTGTCTCGAACTCGCTGCGGCGCAGTGACACCGCGGCCCGCCTCGGCGGCGACGAGTTCGCCGTCCTGATGGAGGACGCCAAGGAGCCCGTCGACGCGGAGATCCTGGCCGCGCAGGTGGTGCAGGCGCTCAGCAGGCCGTTCCAGCTGTCCGGCGACAGCGTGAGCGTGTCGGCGAGCGTGGGCGTGGCCACGGCCGTGGACAGCGCGGGCGCGGAGGAACTCCTCGCCCACGCCGACCTCGCGCTGTACGCGGCCAAGGCCGCGGGCAAGCGTCAGTGGCGCCGCTTCCAGCAGGGGCTGCACGTACGCATGCGGGAGCGGCACGATCTGCAGGCGAGCCTGGACCGGGCGATCGCCGGCGAGGAGTTCGCCCTGCGCTATCAGCCCGTCGTCGACATCAGCGCGAACGGCGCCCCGGCGGGCGGCGCCCCGCACGCCGCCGAGATCGTCGGCTTCGAGGCGCTGGCCCGCTGGCCCCACCCCCGGCGCGGTCTGGTGCCACCGCAGCAGTTCATCCCGCTCGCCGAGGAGACCGGGCACATCACGCCACTGGGCGCCTGGGTCCTGGGCAGTGCCGCCGTGGACATCGCGGGTCTGCAGCACGCGGGCGCCGCCGCCGGCCGGCGCCCGTACATCAGCGTCAACGTGTCCGCGCGGCAGTTCCGCGACCCGGGCTTCCTCGGCGAGGTGCGCAGCGCCCTGGAGACACCCGGACTCGCCCCGGGCTCGCTGCAGTTGGAGCTCACCGAGTCCGTGCTGATGCGACGTGACGGCCAGATCCAGGCGGTCATGCGGGCGCTGAAGGATCTCGGCGTGCGGATCGCGGTCGACGACTTCGGCACGGGATTCTCCTCGCTGCGCTATCTCCGCGAGTTCCCCGTCGACGTACTCAAGATCGACAAGTCGTTCATCGACGACATCGCCGCCGACGCCCGGCAGCTCGCCCTCGTGGAGGGAATCGTGCACCTCGCCGACACGATGGGCCTCCAGGTCATCGCCGAGGGCATCGAGCAGCCCGCGCAACGCGACCTGCTGACCGGGATGGGCTGCGGGTTCGGGCAGGGCTATCTCTTCGCACGGCCGCTGACGGCCGAGCAGGGGGAACGGCTCCTCCGCCGTCGCCGAGGGCTCGACGGGGTCGGCCCGCGCCCCGGTGCCGTGCGGGACCGCCGGCTCACCCGCGCCACCCCTGCCGCCGTGAGCAACCCGCCCGCCGAGCCAGCCCCGACCCCCTCGGAGAGGGAGAGCACCATGAGCGAGACGGACACCGGACTCCTGGGGGTACGGCGCGATCCGCGCTGGGGCGAACTCGACCACCTGCGGCGGACCAGCCCGATGAGCGACTGCGTCCTCGACGAGGTCCGCGGCCGGCACATCCGCAGCGGGGACCACTGGCTCATCGACTTCGCCTCCTGCAACTACCTGGGCCTCGACTGCGATCCCGAGATCATCGACGCCATCGAACCCGCCGTACGCCGCTGGGGAACCCACCCCAGCTGGTCCCGGCTCCTCGGCAGTCCCCGGCTCTACACCGAGATCGAGGAACGGCTCACCGCGCTGCTCGGGGCGCCGGACACCCTGCTGCTGCCGACCGCCACGCTGATCCACGCATCGGTCATCCCCGTCCTGGCAGGCGGCGGGCATGTCTTCGTCGAGGCCGCGGCGCACCGCACGGTGTACGACGGCTGCGTCTCCGCGCGCGGGCAGGGCGCCACGCTGCGGCGGTTCCACGCCGACCGGCCCGACGAACTGGCCGCCCTGCTGCGGGCGGCGCCGAGCGGCTCATCCCGCCTGGTCTGCCTCGACGGCGTCAACAGCATGAGCGGGGACATCGCCGACGTACCCGAACTGGCCGGTGTCTGCCGGGACTTCGGCGCCACGCTCTACATCGACGACACCCATGGATTCGGCGTCATCGGGGAGCGCCGCGCCGACGAGCCGTGTCCCTACGGGTCGCGCGGCAACAGCGTCGTCCGGCACACGGGCGAGACGTACGACAACATCGTCCTGGTCGGCGGCTTCTCCAAGGCCTACTCCTCGCTCCTCGCCTTCCTCGCGCTTCCGACCTGGCTCAAGGACCATCTGAAGGTGGCCGCCGCCCCCTATCTGTACTCCGGTCCTTCGCCCACGGCCTCGCTGGCGACCGCGCTCGCCGGTCTCGAGGTCAACGACCGGCGCGGCGACGCCATCCGCGCCGATCTGCACCGCAAGACCGTCCGGGTGCTCGACCACGCGGCCGCGCTCGGCGTGGAGACGCTCAACTCCGATCAGCTGCCGATCGTGGAGATCCCCCTGGCCGACGCGTCGGACCTGGACGCGGTCGCCGGTTTCCTCTGGGAGCAGGGCATCTATGTGACCCTGGCGGCCTATCCGCTCGTGCCGCGCGACCGCGTCGGGTTCCGTGTGCAGCTCACGGCACTGAACTCCGACGCCGACATCGACCGGCTCAACACCGCCCTGACGCGCCTGTCCGAACGCTTCCCGCTGCGACCGGGGAGCTGACTCCGCCATGGCCCCCACCCGCAACGACGACGTCGACTGGGACAGCTGGCCCGTCCAGGACTACCTCGGCGAGAACTACCGCGAGCTGCATCCGTCCGACGCCGCGGTCATCGCCCACCACTCCGCCTTCTACCGGCGGTTCGGCCGCGCGAGCGCCGCGTGCTCCCTGGAGTTCGGGGCGGGACCCAACCTCTATCCGCTGATGATGGCCGCCGCCGCGAGCCGCCGCATCGACGCCGTCGAGGCGAGCGCCGCGGGTGTCGCCTATCTGACCCGGCAGCTCGAAGGGGCCCCCGACGAGAGCTGGCTGCCCTTCCACGCGCTGTGCCGCCGCCTCAACCCCGAGCTGCCGCCCACGCTCGCGGAGGCGCTCGCGGGCGTGCGTGTGGTGCACGGCGACATCCGGGCGCTGCCCCCCGGCACGTACGACATCGCGTCGATGAACTTCGTCGCCGAGGGCGTCACCGAGGACTTCGCGGAGTTCACGGACTTCTGCCACCGCTTCGTGCGCTCGGTCGCGCCGGGCGGCCGTCTCGTCGCGGTGTTCATGGAGAACATGCCGACGTACCGCATCGGGCCCGCGTCGCGATGGCCCGGCTGTCCGGTGAACCCGGCCGTGATCACCAAGGTGTTCGCCCCGCTCACCGAGCACCTCGTGGTCACCCGGATCGACGCCGATCCCACGCTGCCGGACTACGGGGACTCCGGGATGGTGCTGCTCACGGCGGCGAGGCAGGCGTGACCAGCACCCTCAGGCGCCCGCCCGCTGCAGCGCGAACGCCGTCTCCACCAGCGCGATGTGGCTGAACGCCTGTGGTGCGTTCCCCAGTTGGCGGTGGCTGTCCGGGTCCCACTGCTCCGCCAGCAGGCCCACGTCGTTGCGTACGTCCAGGACACGTTCGAAGGTCTCGCGCGCCTGAGAGAGCCGGCCGGTGGCGGCCAGCGCGTCGGCGTACCAGAGGGAGCACGCCACGAACGTGCCCTCGGAGCCACGCATCCCGTCCACGTCGGTGGCACCCCGGCCCTCGTGCCCGTACCTGCGCACGAACCCGTGATGGTCCAGGGCCCGCATCGCCCGTACGGTGTCGTGCACCCGCGCGTCGTCGGCGGGCAGGAAGCCGACCTTGGGGATCAGCAGGGCCGACGCGTCGAGGGCGGGCGACCCGTAGGACTGCACGAACGTCCGCCGTTCCGCGTCCCACCCCTCGCGGCACACCTCCCGGTGCACCGCGTCCCGCATGGTGCGCCACTCCCCCGCGGACTCGTTCCTGCCGAGCATCTCGCCCATGCGCAGGGCACGGTCGGCCGCGACCCAGGACATGACCTTGGAGTGGACGAACTGCCGCCCCGCGCCTCGGACTTCCCACAACCCCTGGTCCGGCTCGCGCCAGTGGTCCCGCAGGTGGCTCATCAGGGATTCCACCAGGCTCCACAGGTGGGGCTGCATCGGGATGCCCGCCCGCAGCGACAGATAGAGCGTGTCGAGTACCTCGCCGTAGACGTCCAGCTGGAGCTGACCGGCCGCGGCGTTCCCGAACCGTACGGGCCGCGAGCCCTCGTAGCCGGGCAGCCAGGGGGCCTCGGCCTCCGGCAGCCGCCGCTGTCCCTCCAACCCGTACACCGCCTGGAGATCGGCGGGGCCGCCCGCCACGGCACGCACCAGCCAGTCGAGCCAGGCGGTGGCCTCGTCGCGGTAGCCGCTGCGCAGCAGGGCGGAGAGGGTGAGCGTGGAGTCGCGCAGCCAGCAGAAGCGTTGGTCCCAGTTGCGTTCGCCGCCGACACACTCGGGGAGCGAGGTGGTCGGTGCGGCGACGATGCCGCCCGTGGGCGCGTAGGTGAGGGCCTTCAGCGTGATGAGCGAGCGGGTGACCGCTTCCCGCCAGGGGCCCTGGTAGCGGCACTGGGCCGTCCAGCGCCGCCAGAAGTCGCCGGTCGCCTTCAGCGCCGTCTCCGCCGGGACCCTCAGGGGCTCGGGCGGTTCGGGCAGGTGCGAGGGGGCCCAGACGAGTTGCAGCGTGAGGCGCTGGCCCGCCGCGACGGTGAAGTCCAGGGCACTGGAGTCGCGGACGGCGGGGTCGTGGGCGGTGGCGTCGTGGAGGCCGCTGCGGATCTCCATCGGGCCGTCGGCGCTCAGCCAGAGGGAGTCGGGCCCGGCCACGGCGACCGTGCAGTGCTCCTGGGGACGCACCCACGGCACGACGCGGCCCTGGTTGAACCGCGGCCGCAGTTCGCTGCGCATGGCCACGGCGCCGGACAGGCCCTCGACGACGCGCACGATGCAGGGCAGCCCCGCGCGCGGAGGCATGAAGTCCGTGACGCGCACGGCACCGGTGGGGCACTCCCAGTGGGAGTCCATGACCAGGGTGTCCTTGCGGTAGGCCCGCCGGGTGCACGGTCCCGCGCCGACGGGGGAAACCCGCCAGAATCCGTTGTCCGCCGTGCCGAGCAGCGCGGCGAAACAGGCCGGGGAGTCGAAACGCGGCAGGCAGAGCCAGTCGATCGACCCGTCCCTGCCGAGCATGGCAGCGGTTTCCAGGTCGCTGATGAGGGCGTAGTCCTCGATGCGAGCATTCATGATCGAGTCACGCCGTCGTGCACATTGCCGCCCTTCCATTGTACGGCGGACATGCCCGTCGGGCCTGGGCTCGGAGCCCGCCGACCGGCTCGCCGCTCAGGCCCCCGCCCTCGGCACCACGAGACCCGACTCGTACGCGGCGACCACCGCCTGGGTGCGGTCGCGCAGCCCGAGTTTCCCCAGCACCCGGCTCACGTGGGTCTTCACGGTCTCCTCGCTGACGTGCAGCCGTCCGGCGATCTCCGGATTGGACAGGCCCTCCGCGATCAGCCGCAGCACCTCGGTCTCGCGCGGCGTGAGGGCGTCGACGCGGGCCGTGGGTCCGGTGGGCGGTGCGGGCCGCAGGCGGGCGAACTCCGCGATGAGCCGGCGGGTCACGGTGGGTGCGAGGAGCCCCTCGCCCGCGGCCACCACGCGCACCGCGTCGAAGAGCCGCTCCGCCGTGACGTCCTTGAGCAGGAACCCGGCGGCGCCCGCGCTCAGCGCGTCGTACACGTGCTCGTCCAGGTCGAAGGTGGTGAGGATCAGCACGCGCGTGCCGGTCCCGGCGAGCCGCCCGGTCGCCTCTATGCCGTCCATCACCGGCATGCGCACGTCCATCAGGACCAGGTCGGGAAGGAGTTCCCGGCAGAGCTCGACGGCCCGCGCGCCGTCGGCCGCCGTGCCGACGACCGTGAAGTCGGGCTGGGTGGCGAGGAGTCCGGCGTATCCGGCGCGTACGACCTCGTGGTCGTCGGCGATGACGAGGCGCAGCGGCGAGGGGCTCGGAGTGTTCATGCGGCATGCTCCCTCGCCGGCGCGGGGAACGTCGCCTCGATGAGGAAACCCCCGCGCCGCGCGGGCCCGGCACGCAGCTCGCCGCCGACCATCGCCGCGCGCTCCCGCATGCCGACCAGGCCGTGCCCCTCGCCGAGTCCTTGCGAGGTGTGCGGGCTGGGTCCGTTGTCGCGCACGCGCAGGCGCAACGCGTCGTGGCTGTAGCGGAGTTCGACGTCCACAGCGGCGCCGGGCGCGTGTCTCCGGGTGTTGGTGAGGGCCTCCTGCACGATGCGGTACGCGGTGAGTTCGAGGCCGGGGTCCAGGGGTCGCACCGGCCCCTCGACGATGAGGCGCACGGCGGCGGCCGAGGCGTCGCGGGCCTCGTCGACGAGTTCGCCGAGCTGCCGCAGGCCCGGCTGGGGACGGCGGTCCGGCGTGCCGCTCCCCGCGTCCTCGCGCAGCACTCCGAGCAGCCTGCGCATCTCGGTGAGCGCCGTGCGGGCGGTGTCGCCGATGGCCAGGAAGCGTTCGGCGCCGACGGTGGGCAGGCCCGGCGTGGTCAGCCGGGCCGTCTCGGCCTGGACCGCGATCATGGAGATGTGGTGGGCGACGACATCGTGCAACTCCCGTGCGATCCTGGCCCGTTCGCCCCGCGCGACGTGCTCGAGGAGGGTGTCCGCGACGACCTGTTCGGCCGCGCTGTTCACGAGGGCCGTGTCACGCGCCCGCCGGGCGAGTCCGGTACCGGCGGCGACGGTGGCGCACACCGCCGTGAGGACGGCGAGGAACCGGTCCCCCGCCGATCCTGCCGGAGCGGCGACGGCGTACGCGACGAAGGGCAGCGGGAGAAGCGCGGCCAGGTACCTCGGTCCCCGGCACCCGGCCTGGTGGAGCGAGACGAGCAGCGCGCAGAGCCCGGCGCCGGTCAGCACGTGGAACGGCGCGAGGGAGAGCGCGCCCGCCCCTGCCGCGAGGACGGCCGCGGCGGCGACGAAGCCCCGGGACGCCCTTGGGACGGCGAGGGAGGGCGCCCGGTTCGGGGACACCGGCGCCGCACCGCTGAAGCCTCCGGCGCGCGTGCCGCTCCGGCGCGGGATACCGCGGCGCGGGATACCCGGGCGCGGGACACCGCCACGTACCGCACCGCGACGCCCGGCCGAGGCCGACGGCGTGAGCTCGCCGCCCGCGAGCACCGCGACCGGCAGTGTCGTTCCCAGCGCGAGCGCCAGGGCAGGCGTCAGCGGGACCTCGCCGTCCACGCGCAGCAGCACCTCGCTCACGGCGCCGAGGGACAGGAGCGCCGCGGCCACGACCGGGGTCTCCGGGCGGCGCACGAGGCGGCCGTACCGCACGAAGCGGCCGGGCGCCCCGCCGCGACCGAAGCCGGCTCCGGAAGATCTGGCCCTCACACGTGTCCCCTCACGCGTCTCATTGTCACCGGCCCGAGGCCCGACGGAGTCCCTCACGTGAGGGATACGAATACGGCTCCACGGCGTGACGACCCGCGGGCACGGCCTGTCTAGCCTCGTTTCTCATGGATGGCATCACAGCAACAGCCGATGGTGGCGAAGCGACCATCGAAGTGCGCGGACTGCGCAAGCGGTTCGGCTCGGTCACCGCCGTGGACGGCCTCACCTTCACCGTCTCGCCGGGGCAGGTCACGGGCTTCGTCGGGCCCAACGGCGCGGGCAAGTCGACCACCATGCGCATCATCCTCGGCCTGGACTCCGCGGACGAGGGCACGGCCCTCATCGGCGGCCGTCCCTACGGGGCGCTGCGTACGCCCCTGCTGGAAGTGGGGGCGCTGCTCGACGCGACCGCCGTGCACCCCAGCCGCCGGGGCCGCGATCACCTTCTGTGGATGGCGCATTCGCATCGGCTGCCCGTGCGGCGCGTCGACGAGGTCCTCGAACTCGTCGGGCTCGGGCAGGCCGCGCGGCGCAGGGCGGGCGGGTACTCGCTCGGCATGCGCCAGCGCCTCGGCATGGCGGCGGCGCTGCTCGGCGATCCGCCCGTGCTGCTCCTCGACGAACCCGTCAACGGCCTCGACCCGGAGGGCATCCAGTGGATCCGCGGCTTCCTGAGATCCCTCGCCGCCGAGGGCCGCGCCGTGCTCGTGTCCAGCCATCTGATGAGTGAACTCCAGGACACCGCTGACCACTTGGTGGTGGTCGGCCGCGGGCACGTCATCGCCGACACGAGCGTACGGGAGCTGCTGGCCGCCGCGTCGGGCGACCGGGTCGAGGTGCGGACGTCCGACCGGACGACGGCGATGACCGTGCTCGCGGGCGCGGGGGCGAGTGTCGCGGCCACCGGGCGCGACACGCTCACCGTCTCCGGTCTCGAAGCGGAACGGGTCGTGGAGCTGCTCGGCGGTGCCGGTGTCCCCTTCTCCGGGGTCGCCGCGCACCGGGCCTCACTCGAAGAGGCGTACATGGAACTGACCAGGCACGACGTGGAGTTCGCCGCCGAACATCCGGTCGAGGGGAGCAGCCGATGACCACCACCGAGACGCCACCTCGCGGGCGGCCGGGCACGGTCGTGGCCGGCCGCGACGGCTTCCCGCAGCTCCTTCGCGCCGAGTGGACCAAGCTGCGTACGGTGCGCCGCTGGGGCCTGACACTGCTGGCCGCGGTCCTGGTGACCGTACTGATCTCGCTGTTCTCCGCGTCCAGTTCGGGCCTCGAGGTCGCGGGCGGTGGCTCGTCCGCGCCCACCGGCCCCGGCGGGGTGGCCATCCGCGACGACTTCACCTTCGTGCACCGCACGCTCCCCGCGGACGGCAGCATCACCGCACGGGTGACGGGACCGGCGGGCGTGCGCCCCGACCGGGCTCCCGCGTGGGCCAAGGCCGGGGTGATCGTCAAGGAGAACACCGAGAGCGGTTCCGACTACGCGGCCCTGATGGTCACCCCGGGGCACGGCGTGCGGTTCCAGAGCCACTTCACCGGCGACGTCGCCGGGCCGGCCGTGTCTGCGGACAAGGCGACCTGGCTGCGGCTGACCCGGTCGGGCGTCACCGTCACGGCGTACACGTCGGCCGACGGCCGCGGCTGGCGGAAGGCCGGCACGGCCGAACTCGACTCCGGCGCGGGCGCGGTCCCGGTCGGACTCTTCGTGGCGTCACCCGACGTGCGGTCCATGACACGCGAGTTCGGCAACGTCTCACACGACGACGGCCCCTCGCGCTCCACGGCGCGCTTCGACGAGGTGACGGTCAAGGGCGGTGCGAGAGGCGCCGACTGGGAGCTGACCGACGTCGGGCGGACCGGCGGCGGACGAGGCGAACCGAGCCCCCCGCCAGGCGCGCGGCAAGGCGAACTGGAGCGCTCCGGCGGCACGTTCGAGCTCACCGGCTCCGGCGACATCGCCCCCGGCACCCCCCTGCAGCCCGACCTCGTCGCCGCCTCCCTGAACGGCTCCCAGCTCGGTCTCGTCCTGATCGCCGCGCTCGGCGTCCTGTTCATCACCTCGGAGTACCGGCGCGGCATGATCCGGACCACGTTCGTGGCCAGTCCGCGGCGCGGCCGGGTCCTCGTCGCCAAGGCCGTGGTGGTGGGCGCGGTCGCCTTCGCCGCCGGGCTCGTCGCGAACCTCGCCTCGTTCCTGCTCAGCATGCCCGTACTGCGCGAGAACGGTCACAAGCCGCCGCTGTTCCCCGAGTTCTCCCTTACCGACGGCCCGGTCGTGCGCGCGGTGCTCGGCACCGCGGCCCTGCTCGCCCTGGTCGCCGTGCTCGCCCTGGCGCTCGGCGCGCTGCTGCGCAGCACCGCCGCCGCGATCACCACCGTCGTCGTGGTGATCGTCCTGCCCCTCGTCCTGGTGAGCATGCTGCCGCTCGGCATGTCGCAGTGGCTGCAACGGCTCACGCCTGTCGCCGGGTTCGCGATCCAGGAGACGACACCGCGCTACGACCAGGTGGCGAGCCTCTGCCTCCCTGAGGACGGCTGTTACCCGCAGGGCCCGTGGCCGGGCTTCGCGACGCTGGCCGCGTACGCCGTCGTGGCGCTCGGCATCGCGGTGTGGAACGTGCGGAAGCGGGACGCGTGAGGGGCGCCGGAGTCCGCGCGGGAGACCGCCGCGCACTCGGCACGGTGCATGCCGAGTGGACCAAGCTCCGTACGCTGCACAGCACTTGGTGGCTCCTGTTCGCCGTGGTGGCCCTGACCCTCCTCGCGGGCGCGGCCACCACCGCGTCGCTGACCTCGGGGGACTGCCCGGTCCCGGCCGACTGCCACGAGGACACCGTGAAGCTCAGCCTCACGGGCGTCTGGCTCGGCCAGGGCGCGGTCGTCGTCCTCGCGGTGCTCGCGATGAGCGGTGAGTACGGCACGGGCACCATCCGTACGTCGCTGACGACGGAACCCGGCCGCGTCCGGCTGCTCGCCTCCAAAGCCCTGGTGCTGAGCGCGCTGACCGCGGTGGCCGGTGCCGTCGGCGTGCTCGGCTCGCTCCTCGCCGGGCGGATGCTGCTCGCCGCCGACGGTTTCGCGACACCGGGCCTGACCGACGGCCCGACGCTGCGCGCGGCCGTCGGCACGGTCCTCTACCTCACGCTCACCGCCCTGACCGGCCTCGGCGCGGCCACCGCGCTGCGTGACACGGCGACCGCCGTCACCTCGGTGCTCGGCCTCTTCTACGCCTTCCCGCTGCTGGCGGGGCTGCTCGCCGATCCCGACTGGCAGGAGTACGCCCTGCGGGCGTCCCCCGCGACGGCCGGGCTCGCGATCCAGGCGACCGTCGATCTCGACCGGCTGCCGATCGGGCCGTGGGCGGGCATCGGGGTGCTCGCGGCGTGGGCGGGGGCGGCGCTCCTCGCGGGTGGAGTGGTGCTGCGGGCGCGGGACGCCTGAGGCCGCGTACACCATGTGCAACGGCCATGGACAGCCCACGAGCCGCTGTGATCTCATCCGTCCGGGCGGATCGATCGACCTTCGGCGTGGATCGGTGGACCTTCCACGCCGGTGGGCGGGCGATCCCCGCGTACGGCGGGTGACCGGCCACCACCGTCCTGGCCCGCGCGCTCGTGGGCCGGTCATCGCACGTCTCCGCTCAGGCCCGAAAGACCCCCACACATGCAGAAGACCAAGTCCGCCCTCTGGGAATTCCTCCAGGGCCTCGGCAAGACGTTCATGCTCCCGGTGGCCCTGCTCGCGTTCTGCGGCATCATGCTGGGCATCGGCTCGTCGCTCTCCAGCGAAGCCGTCACCGAGAACCTCACCTTCCTCCAGGGCGAGGGCTTCCACCTCGTCTTCACGTGGATGGCGAGCACCGGCCTCGTCGCCTTCAAGTTCCTCCCCGTGATGTTCGCGATAGCCATCCCGCTGGGCCTGGCCCGCGAGGACAAGGGCGTCGCGGCCTTCTCGGGCTTCGTCGGCTACGCCGCGATGAACCTGGCGGTGAACTTCTACCTCACCGCCAAGGACGTGGACCTGGAGGACGAGAAGGCCATCGCCCACTACGGCATCGCCGACGTGATCGGCATCCAGTCCATCGATACGGGACTGCTCGGCGCCGTAGCTGTTGGCATCGTTGTCAGCGTGCTCCACCAGCGCTTTCGTGCCCAGCGGATGCCCGACGCGCTCGCCTTCTTCGGCGGCCTGCGGTTCGTGCCGATCATCTCGACGCTGGTGCTCAGCCTGCTCGGTCTGCTGATCCCGCTGGTGTGGCCGACGTTCAACGGCTGGATCACGGACCTCGGGCGCGCGATCGGTCACGCGGGCGTCTTCGGCCCGTTCTTCTTCGGCATGGGAGAGGTGCTCCTCCGGCCGATCGGCCTGCACCACATCCTCGTCGCCATGTTCCGCTTCACGGATGTCGGCGGCTCCGGCGCGGTCTGCGGCGACCAGGTCTCCGGCGCGCTGAACCTCTTCTACGCCCAGCTCAACTGCGCGACCCCGCCCGGTGACGCGGTCACCGACGCCACGCACTTCCTCTCCCAGGGCAAGATGGCCGTCTACCTCGGCGGGCTGCCGGGTGCGGCCCTGGCGATGTACCACTGCGCGAACAGGAAGATGCGCCCGGAGATCAAGGCGCTCCTGGTCTCCGGCGTCGTCGCGTGCGTCGTCGGCGGCATCACCGAACCGCTGGAGTTCCTCTTCCTGTTCATCGCTCCGTGGCTGTACCTGATCCACGCCGTCCTTGTCGGCCTCGGGTTCCTGACCGCCGCCGTCCTCGGGGTGTTCATCGGCAACACCGACGGCAACGTCATCGACTGGCTCGTCTTCGGCGTGCTGCAGGGCACGACCACGAAGTGGTACCTGATCCCCGTCATCGCCGCGGTGTGGTTCGCCGGCTACTACTTCCTCTTCCGCTGGGCCATCACGCGCTTCGACCTCAAGACGCCGGGACGGGACGAGCCGGTGGCGGAGGAGGCGTCCGCCGAGGGAAAGGCCGCGGCTCCGCGTGAGCTGATCGCCGGGAAGTACGACGCCTTGGCGATCTTGGAGGCGATCGGTGGAGCCGGGAACATCCAGACCCTCGACAACTGCATCACGCGCTTGCGCATGACGGTCGAGGACGCCGAGCAGGTCGACGAAGCACGCCTCAAGAAGCTCGGTGCGGTCGGTGTCATCAAGCTCGACGCGCACAATGTGCAGGTCATCATCGGCCCGCAGGTGCAGTCGGTGAAGGATGCGATCGCCTCGCTGTCCAAGGTGGGCTGACATGTCCTACGACTTCGACACCCCGATCGACCGGCACGGCACGTGGTGCACGCAGTGGGACTACGTCGAGGACCGCTTCGGCGTCCCTGACCTGCTGCCCTTCACCATCTCGGACATGGACTTCGAGACGGCACCCGCGGTTCTGGCGGCCCTCCGCGGCAGGCTCGACCACGGCGTGCTCGGCTACTCCCGCTGGCGGCAGACGGACTTCCTGTCCGCGATCGTCGGCTGGTACGGCGCACGCCACGCGACCGAGGTGGCCCCGGAGTCGATCGTCTACGGCCCGTCCGTGATCTACCAGATCTCCCAGCTCCTACGCCTGTGGTCCCGCCCGGGCGACGGCGTCGTCGTCCACACGCCGACGTACGACGCCTTCCCCAAGACGGTGGCCGCGCACGAGCGGCGTCTGCTCGGCTGCCCGCTCGGCGACTGGGCCGAACTGGAACGGCTCCTTGCCAAGCCGGACACGGCCGTCCTGCTGCTGTGCTCACCCCACAACCCCACCGGCCACGTCTGGACGGAGGCCGAGCTGGACCGCACCGCCGCTCTGTGCGCGCGGTACGGCGTCGCGGTGATCAGCGACGAGATCCACTCGGACCTCGCGCATCCGCCGTACGTCCACCGCCCGTGGCCCCTGCACGGCGCGCGCGAAGGGCGCTGGGCGGTGGTGACGTCGGCGTCGAAATCCTTCAACATCCCGGCTCTGACAGGCAGTTACGGCATCATCGCCGAACCGGCCACGCGCGACGCGTACCTCCGCAACCTCAAGGAGGCCGACGGCCTGTCCTCTCCGGCGGTGCTCTCGCTGGTCGGGCACATCGCGGCGTACCGGCAGGGCGCCCCGTGGCTGGACGCCCTGGGCACGTACCTCCGCGGCAACCTCAGCCTGGTCGCCGACCGCCTCGACGCGGCGTTCCCCGAGCTGAACTGGACCCCGCCCCAGGCGGGCTACCTGGCCTGGATCGACGTGAGCCCGCTCGGGGTGGACGACGAGGCACTCCAGCGCGAACTGATCGACACGCAGAAGGTGGCGATCATGCCCGGCACGGCATACGGCTCCCCCGGCCACCTGCGCCTGAACGTGGGCTGCCCTCGGGAGAAGGTCGAGCGGGGAGTCACGGCGCTGGTGGAGGCGGCACGGGCGGTCCAGCGCGGGCACGCGGCCGGCTGAGGCGTGAGGCCGGTCCGGTATGCGCAGGTCAGGACGGTCTCCCAAGGGCTGAACGCCGTGTTCCGTTGGTACAGTCGCGAGGTTCGCACCTCGTACCCGGGAGACCCGCGCCATGGCCGTCGACGAACTCGACACCCGCATTCTGCGGCTCCTCCTGGAGCAGCCACGCACCAGCGTCCGTGAGTACGCGCGCGTGCTCGGGGTTGCCCGCGGCACCCTCCAGGCCCGGCTCGACCGGCTGGAGCGGGACGGGGTGATCACCGGGACCGGGCCTTCCCTCTCGCCCGCCGCGCTCGGGCATCCCGTGCTCGCCTTCGTGCACATCGAGGTCACGCAGGGACATCTGGACGAGGTGGGCAACGCGCTCGCCGCCGTGCCGGAGATCATCGAGGCGTTCTCGATCACCGGCGGCGGTGATCTCCTGACCCGCGTGGTGGCCCGGGACAACGGCCACCTGGAGGACGTCGTCCAGCAGCTGATCCAGATGCCGGGCGTGGTCCGCACCCGTACGGAGATGGCGCTGCGCGAGCGCGTCCCGCACCGGCTGCTCCCGCTCGTCGAGTCGATCGGCAGGGCCTCCGCCGAGCAGCGTTGAACTGCGGCTTTGGCATGCTGGAGGGCATGAGCATCTTCGGCGGCACCTCGGTCATCTTCGATCTCGACGGCACTCTCGTGGACAGCGAGCCGAATTACTACGAGGCCTCGCGCGAACTGCTCGCCGAGCACGGCGTCGCCTACAGCTGGGCCGACAACGAGCGGTATGTGGGCATCGGCACCCAGGAGACCCTCGCCACGTGGAAGGACCGGTACGGCATCGGCGTACCGGTGGCCGAACTGCTCTCGGAGCTCGACCGTCGCTACCTCGCACTCGCTCGCGCCGACACACACGTCTTCCCCGAGATGCGGAAGTTCGTGGAGCGGCTGCACGGTGCCGGGGTGCCGATGGCCGTGGCCTCCGGGTCGTCCCGTGCCGCCATCGAGGCGATCCTCGCGGGCACCGGGCTCGACGCGCTCCTGACCACCGTCGTCTCGGCGGACGAGGTCGCGCACGGCAAGCCCGCGCCCGACGTGTTCCTGGCCGCAGCCGCGCTTCTCGGCGCGGACCCGGCCGACTGCGTGGTCCTGGAGGACGCCGCTCCGGGCGCGGTCGCGGCGCACGCGGCGGGCATGCGCTGCATCGCGATCCCGTACGTCACCGCCCATGCCGACGAACCGGCGTTCGCCTCGGCGGGGCTGCTGCTGCGCGGCGGGCAGGCCGAGTTCACGGCGCAGGCGGCTTGGGACCACCTGGTCGCCGCGACGCGTACGTGAGCGCGGCGCGTGGAAGGGCCGCCCCCCCCTGAGCGGGCGCGGCACCAGGCAGTTCAGCGTGGGTTCTCGACTCCGAGCAGGTGCAGGAACATGGCGGTCACATCGCGGACGGCCGCCTCGTACGTGTCGGGGGCGGACGCCGTGAGCCGGGCGAACTGGATGCTCATGCCGCCGACCGCGCGGGCCACGGCGAGCGGATCGGCGACCGGCCGGGCCGTGCCCTCGGCCGCGAGTCGGCGGATGTAGCGGGCGGAGCGGTGGATGGGGCGTTCCTGCGTCTCCTCCCACAGGGCGCGGACGTCCTCGTCGGTCTGCGCCTGCTGCTCCAACAGCCTGAGCAGCGGCAGGTGTCGGGCGTACGCGGCGATGAACGCGGCGGTCGATGCCTCGACCACCTCACGGGCATCGTCGCGATCGACGCCCGGCACGTCCTGTGCGGCGAGGAACGCGTCCCGTACGCGCACCGCGAGGACGCGGAAGATTTCCTCCTTGGACGCGAAGTACACATAGAAGCCCGCCCGCGAGACCTCCGCCTCCGTGGTGATGTCGGCGATGGTCGTCGCGCCGTACCCGCGCCGCGCGAACACGGCCTCGGCGGCGTCCAGGAGGCGTCCGCGGGCCGGGGCGTCGCTGCGGTCGCGGGCGGTGCGGGTCGCCCAGGGCTGGTGTCGTCGTGCCACGCGGCGAGCTTATTGACGTTGACGCCAATGTCAATGTCAATGAGCATGGCGGCGCCGGATACCTCAGGAGGGCTTCATGGGTTCTGCCGCCGTGCTCGTCGCCAATCGCGGGGAGATCGCCGTCCGCGTCCTGCAGGCCGCCGCGGAGGCCGGCCTGCGCACGGTCGCCGTGTACGCACAGGACGACGCCGCCGCTCGGCACGTACAACTGGCGGACGAGGCGCAGCCGTTGGGGGGCACAGGCCCGGCCGCGTATCTGGACGCGGACGCGGTGCTGGCCGCGGCCCGCCGTTCCGGCTGCGAGATGCTGCACCCCGGTTACGGATTCCTGAGCGAGGACGCGGAGTTCGCGGGGCGCTGCGCGGAGGCGGGGCTGCGGTTCGTGGGGCCGTCCCCCGAGGTGCTCGGCCTGTTCGGCGACAAGGCACGCGCGCGTGCGCTCGCCGTACGGCTGGGGGTGCCTGTCCTCGCGGGCACACAGGGGCCGACGAGCCTGGCCGATGCCTCCGCCTTCCTTGCCGGACTCGGCCCTTCGGGCGCGGTGATGGTGAAGGCCATCGGTGGCGGCGGAGGGCGCGGCATGCGGGCCGTGCGGCACCCCGACGAGCTGGCGGACGCCTGGGAACGCTGCCGCTCGGAGGCCTTGCAGGGCTTCGGGCGCGCGGAGTTGTACGTGGAGGAGCTGCTGACCGGCGCCCGCCACATCGAGGTCCAGATCCTGGGCGACGTGACCGGCGACATCACTCACCTCTGGGAGCGCGACTGCAGCGCCCAGCGCCGACACCAGAAGCTCGTCGAGGTCGCTCCGGCACCCGGACTCTCCCCGCCGCTCAGGGAGAAACTCGTGTCCGCGGCCCTGCGGATGGCCCGCGCGTGCGGGTACACCGGCCTCGGCACCTTCGAGTTCCTGCTTCTCGGCGAGGAGTTCCACTTCATCGAGGCCAATCCCCGCCTCCAGGTCGAGCACACGGTCACCGAGGAGGTGACGGGCGTCGATCTGGTGGTGACACAACTGCGCCTGGCCGCAGGCGAATCGCTCGCGGCGCTCGGCCTCGCGGGCCCGCCGCCCGAGCCGCGCGGCTACGCGCTCCAGGCGCGCGTCAACGCCGAGTCCCCGGCGCCGGACGGCACCGCCCTCCCCTCCACCGGCACGCTCACGCGCTTCGACGTGCCGACGGGCCCGGGGGTGCGCGTGGACACGGCGGCGCGCAACGGGGCGGAGATCGGGGCGCGTTACGACGCGCTGCTCGCCAAGGTCATCGTGCACGCGCCCCATGGGGACTTCGCCGCGGTCTGCGAACGCGCGTCCCGCGCCCTGGCGGACTTCGCCGTCGAGGGTGTACGCACCGGGATTCCCCTCCTCCGTGCGCTGCTCGCCCATCCGGGCTTCACCGCGGGTGGCGCGCACACCGGCTTCGTGACCGAGCACGTGGCGGAGCTGCTGCCGGACGAGGTGGCGCCGCGGGTGCCGACGGACGACGCGACCGTCACCGCGCCCATGACGGGGACCGTCGTCACCGTCGACGTGGCGGTGGGCGAACAGGTGCTTGCGGGGCAGCAGTTGCTCGTGCTCGAAGCGATGAAGATGGAGCACGTCCTGCGCGCGACCGTCTCAGGAACGGTGACCGCCCTGCACGCGCACGTCGGCGGCACGGCGGCGGAGGGGCACCCCTTGGTCACGGTGGAGGCGTCGGCGTCGGGCGAGGCGGCCACGGCACTCGCCGAGGAGACCACGGATCCGGACGCCATCCGTCCCGACCTGGCCGAGACCCTGGCCAGGCATGCGATCGGTCTGGACGCCCAGCGCCCCGAAGCCGTCGAGAAGCGCCACCGCATCGGGCGGCGCACGGCACGCGAGAACATCCAGGACCTGTGCGACGAGGGCACGTTCACGGAGTACGGCGCCCTCGCGATCGCCGCGCAGCGCCGCCGCCGCTCCCTCGACGACCTGATCGTCTCGACGCCCGCGGACGGCATGGTCACCGGCACAGGACGGGTCGACGGTGTGCGGTGCGTGGCGATGTCGTACGACTACACCGTCCTCGCCGGCACCCAGGGGCATCAGAACCACCGCAAGACGGACCGGATGCTCCAGCTGGCCGAGGAACGGCGGCTGCCCGTGGTGCTGTTCGCGGAGGGCGGTGGCGGCCGCCCCGGGGACACCGACACGACGTCCGTCGCCGGGCTCGACGTGCCGACGTTCCATCAGATGGGGCGGCTGAGCGGTCGCGTTCCCCTGGTGGGCGTCGCGTCGGGCCGGTGCTTCGCGGGAAACGCGGCTCTGCTCGGCACCTGTGACGTGGTGATCGCGACGCCGGAGGCCAGCATCGGAATGGGCGGACCGGCGATGATCGAGGGCGGCGGCCTCGGCGTGTACCGCCCCGAAGAGGTCGGCCCTCTGTCCGTCCAGGTGCCCAACGGCGTGGTGGACGTCGCGGTGGCCGACGAGGCGGAGGCGGTGCGGGTCGCTCGCAAGTACCTCGCCTACTTCACGCACGGCGCGAACGACGCGTCCGCGCAGGGAAGTTGGGAGGCGGCCGATCCGAGGCTGCTGCGGCACGCGGTCCCGGAGAACCGGCGTCGGGCCTATGACGTGCGGGCCGCGATCGAGGGGATCGCCGACACGGACTCGGTCCTTGAACTGCGGCGCGGTTTCGGCGTGGGCATCCTCACGGCGCTCGTACGCGTCGAGGGCCGGCCGATGGGGCTGCTCGCCAACAACCCCGGGCATCTGGGCGGGGCGATCGACCGTGACGGGGCCGACAAGGCGGAGCGCTTCCTGCGGCTGTGCGACGCGTTCGGGCTCCCCGTCGTCTCCCTGTGTGACACGCCGGGCTTCATGGTCGGCCCGGACGCCGAACGGACGGCGACCGTACGGCACTTCTCCCGGCTCTTCGTGACCGGCGCCCAGCTCCGTGTCCCGCTGGTCAGCCTGGTGCTGCGCAAGGCGTACGGCCTCGGCGCGATGGCCATGATGGGCGGCTCCACCCGCGCGCCCGTGGCCACGGCGGCGTGGCCGAGCGGCGAGTTCGGCGGGATGGGCCTGGAGGGTGCCGTCCGGCTCGGCTACCGCAAGGAGCTGGCCGCGATCGCCGATCCGCAGGAGCGGCAGCGGGTGTTCGACGCCCACGTGGCCGAGCTGTACGAGCACGGCAAGGCGGTGAACGCCGCAGCCGCGCTGGAGATCGACGCGGTCATCGACCCGGCGGAGTCGAGGAGTTGGATTATTGCCGCGCTGGAGGGGGCGGCTGAGCCACGGCCGTGAAGCAACGGACGAAGCTCGGTCGCGAGCCCGTCGGAGACCCCGCCACCGACCCCGCCACCAGCCCCGTCAGTACATGATCCCGACGAGGCCGTCCCCCTGCTCGGCGCAGACGAGTCCGCCCGCGCAGCAGGCGCCCCAACTGCCGGATCCGGGGCCGAAGAGGGTCACCCGTTCCCAGTGCTCCGCCGTCGGCCTGCCCCGTGAGAGGCGAAGGCCGAGCTCGCCCACGGCGACATCGGCGGGCGGCGGCCCGCCGGACGCCGCGGTGGCCCCGGGCAGTACGGCCACGATCTCCGCGGCGGGATAGCCGAAGAGGTCGATGTCGTCCCAGGCCACCGGAGTCGCCTCCGGGCGGTCCGGCCGGGCCCGTGCCTGGATCTCCACGCGGGCGAGCCGGTCGGTGACGCCGGGACCACCGCCGCCGAAGCCCAGGACGACGCCGTCGAGCTCCGCGTCGAAGTTCCACTCGGGCTCGAAGAGGAGACCGCCGAGCCAGGCGTCGTGCGCGTGCCGGAGCTCCGTGTACTGATCCAGGGTCAGTCCCATGCACTGCCGGTGGTGCGTGACCTTGTCGGGCGGCAGCAGTTCGAGGACCTCGCCGGGTGTCATCCCGAACTTCAACAGCCCGGCGCCGCCCGGCAGTTCTACGCCGACTTCTCGCAACAACTCCAACATTGCACCATTGTTCACCCGTTGACCCAGGTGGCAAGGCTGTTGACGAGATCGCACAGAAACCGGTTGCGCGGGCGGCGGCGGGCGCCGGGTTCAGCGGCGGTCAGGACTGGGGGCGGCTGCCGTGGTTGGCCGCGTGCTTACGGCGTGCCTTCTTCTTGCGACGTCGCTTCGATGACATGCGCTTCCCCTCTCGCCGGGTATGCCAGGAGTGGCATTTCAGGTGTTTTCCACCGTTCCATACGCCACCCCGCGCGGCGACTGGGACGCCCCACGAGCACGCATGCAAACACAATGTTCACCACGAAACGTTGACAGCATTACGTGTGCCCCCCACGCTGGACGGCATGACATCCACTCCCGGGCAGGACCCCGCCGAGACCGACCCCTTCAGCCCGACGCACCCGGACCAGGTGCGTGCGGGCCGCGCCCCCGCCGCCCTGTTCCGCATCGCCGAGCGCCACGCGGCCACCGACGAGCAGCGTCGCCGACAGGTCCACGCCACGATCGTCGGCCCGTACGAGGCGGCACGGCTCGTGACGTTCCTGCTGACCGGAGTCGCGGATCGCGCGGAGGGCGAGCCGGAAGTGGACCACGCGGACATCACCGCGGCGCTGACGCTCATGCCGATGGCACGGGGCGAGATGGACCAGGTGGAGGCCGGACTCCTGCAGATGGCGCGTGGCCGCGGGATGACCTGGCCGGAGATCGCCTTCGGCCTCGGCCTCGGCACCCCGCAGGCGGCCAGGCAGCGCTACGAACGGCTGGTCGGCCGTGCGGCGATCGCCGACCCGGACGCCACACCCCCCAGCCCCTGAACCCCTGAGCCCCGCCGGCGAGGCGGCAGCCCGACCCCCGCGCGGCGCCCTGCCGACCCCTCACGCCCCCGCGCCCGCGTGCCGGAGCCACACGTAGCCGACGGGTTGCGGAATGTTCCACTGCGCGGCCAGGGCGGGGTCGACCGGCAGGAATCCGGCCCCCCGATAGCAGCGCAGGGCGGTGGTGTTCGCGGGGTGGACGCGCATGAAGATCTCCGTGTATCCGGCCCGCAGTGCCTGCTCGGCCAGTCCCCGCACCAGTCTCCGCCCGAGCCCTCGCCCACGGGCGCCCGGCGCCCGGCGCCACGATGACCCGGGCGAGTTCCGCCTCGCCCTCCTCCTCGTCGCACCACACCTCCCCGTAGCCGAGGAGCGTCTCGCTCCCGACCAGCACATAACCCCGTACGTCCGGATCCTCCTGCCATCCGGCCACCACCTGCGCCGCCACGGGGAAGTCACGCGACCCGCACCACAGGGCGACCTCGGCGGCGGAGGCCGGCCAGCGCGCCACCGTGGCCGCTTCCGCCACGGCAAAGGGTCGAAGCTCCATGTACGATCGCTCCCGCCATGCAGATGAATGCCAACTACACCAGTCTCGTCGCGGTCGGCGACTCCTTCACCGAGGGCATGTCGGACCTGCTGCCCGACGGCAGCTACCGCGGCTGGGCGGATCTGCTCGCCGCCCGGATGGCTGCCGCCTCCCCCGGTTTCCGGTACGCGAACCTCGCGGTGCGCGGAAAACTCATCGGCCAGATCGTGGCCGAGCAGGTGGACGTCGCGGCCGCCATGCAGCCGGACGTGATCACTTTGGTGGGCGGCCTCAACGACACGCTGCGCCCCAAGTGCGACATGGTCCGCGTCCGTGACCTCCTCGAAGAGGCCGTCGAACGCCTTGCCCCCGCCTGCAAGCAGCTGGTCCTGATGCGCAGTCCGGGCAGGAACGGCCCCGTGTTCCAGCGCTTCCGCCCGCGCATGGAGGAACTCTTCGTCCACATCGACGACTTGGCGGCACGGCACGGCGCCACGGTCGTGGACCTGTACGGATCGGCCGCGCTCGGCGACCAGCGCATGTGGGACGTGGACCGGCTGCACCTGACGGCCGAGGGCCACCGCAGGGTCGCCGAAGCGGTGTGGCAGGCCCTCGGCCAGGACCCCGAGGACGACTGGCAGGCCCCGCTCCCGGCCACCGCCCCACCGAACTGGACGGCACGCCGCGTGGCCGACATCCGCTTCGCCAGGCAGCACCTGGCTCCCTGGATCGCCCGCCGCCTCACGGGCCGCTCCTCCGGCGACGGCCTCCCGGCCAAGCGGCCGGAGCTGCTGCCCTACGAGGACCCCCGGTCGTAGGTCCGGACGGTCGGGCGGGCGATCGCGGCTCGGGCTACGTGCTCTCCCTCGCCGTGTCCGCGAAGTGGGCCAGGCCTTGGGCGAGGGCTTCGACGGCTCGGTCGAAGGCCTGTATCTGCTCCTCGGTGACGGTCGCCGGTTCCGTGAGCGCGGTCCACCGGGTGAGGAGCGTCAGCGGCTCGGCGACCAGGTCCGTCGTGCGTACCGCCTGTCGGTAGACCCGGCGGGGGCCCGCCAGCATCAGGACCGCGTGCCGCGTGATGAGCTCGCGGTACTGGGCGTCGATGTCCGCGGCGCGGGCCCTTGCGGTCGCCGCGTCGAGCGGCTCGTAGAGGTGGTTCGGGCCCGGCCGGAAGTGCCGGCTGACGTCGATGAGCGCCATGCGGATCTGCGCCACCAGCGTGAGGTAGGCCAGGCACGCTTCCTGCCGGGCCTTGTTCTTGTGCAGACGGGACGCCGACACCGCCGTGACCAGCGCCGCGGCCCCGGTGGCGATCGCCCCCACGGCCGCGCCGAGAATGGCCGTCAGCCCTTGATCCATCCCTCGCCCCCGTGAAGTTCCCCGCCACGCCCCAGGCAGCAGGCGTCACAGCATAGGTCGGCGCGGGTGGGCCGCCCTCAGGAGCGG